>JAGBSA010000080.1 GCA_017632095.1 Bacteroidales bacterium
TTGACGCCAACGACTAAAATAACGTATGGTTTCTTATCTTCTGGTATATCGAATGTAGTTCCGTCACCAGAATTATTTTCTTGCAATAAAGCAGCGATTTCTTCTTTAAGGATTCGGTTTAGTTCATTTGTGCCAAGATATTTATCACGAGCGACACGTTCCTGGATACGTCCGATGATTTTCAATGTTGTGTCAACACCGACATCTGAAGTAACTAAAATCTCTTCAAGATTATCCAAAACTTCATCGTCAACTTTTGACTTTCCAATGATAGCTTTTGATATTCTGTCGAATACGCTGGTACGTGTCTTTTCTAACCCTTTGTCGAGTTCTTGTTTCTGTTCTTGCTCGACTTCCTTGTTTCTCTTTAAAAATGAAAATAAACCCATCTTTTATATTATTTTCCTTACTTTTACGGCGTTTTACTTTTTCGGTTTCAATTTTTATTCTAAAAATATATTTTTTTAGTGTTTGAAGTGCCTGTTGCCAGTCATTGCCATAGCTATATTATTCTTTTCACAGAATTCTATGCTTAGGTCATCTTTCACACTACCTCCCGGTTGTATCACTGCTTTTATGCCTTCTTTGTGTGCGATTTCCACACAATCAGGGAATGGGAAGAACGCATCAGATGCCATAACTGCTCCTTCTAATTCGAATCCAAAGCTCTTTGCTTTTTCTATGGCTTGACGAAGCGCATCTACACGGCTCGTTTGACCTGTTCCACTTGCACACAATTGTTGATTTTTTGCTAAAACAATTGCGTTAGACTTTGTATGTTTTACTAATTTATTGGCAAATATCAAGTCTTGTTTTTGTTCTTCTGTAAGCGATGTTGAAGTTACAGATTTCAAATCTTCTGCTTTTTCAACTACGTTATCTGCATCTTGAACCAAGATTCCGTTAAGTGCTGAACGGAATTGCATTTCCGGCATCGGTGTATCTTTGCGTTTCAACAAGATTCTGTTTTTCTTACATTTCAAAATCTCCAATGCTTCCTCAGAATAATCAGGAGCGATGCATATTTCCATAAACAGGCTGTTCATAACCTCAGCTGTTTCTTTATCTATTGTGCGGTTACATACCAAAACTCCTCCGAATGCAGAAACAGGGTCTCCTGCTAGTGCTGCTTCATAGGCTTCTTTCAATGTTTTACGGCTCGCTAATCCACATGCATTGTTGTGTTTTATGATTGCAAATGTGGTTTCTTCAAAATCATCTATCAATCTGCAAGCAGCATCTATGTCTCCGATGTTGTTATACGAAATTTCCTTACCATGCAATTGTTCAACGAATGATTCCAAATCGCCATAGAAGACTCCCTTTTGGTGTGGATTTTCTCCATAACGCAACACTTTAGCTTCGTGACTGCTTTGTTTGAATACAGGCATTTGAGTTTGTTGGTTGAAGTATTCAAATATTGCTGTATCGTAGTCTGAACTTTGTGCAAAGGCATAGCTTGCAAAACGACGACGATCTTCAAGGCTTGTTGCACATTCTTGCTTTGACAACAATTCCATCAATTCTGCATAATGCTCAACAGAAGGAACAATCAACACATCTTTGAAGTTCTTTGCTGCTGCTCTTATAAGAGATATTCCACCTATGTCTATTTTCTCTATAATATCTGCTTCACAAGCTCCACTCTCTACTGTTTTCTTGAACGGATAAAGGTCTACGATAACTAAATCTATCTGAGGAATTTCATAGTTCTTTGTTTGCTCCATGTCTTGAGCGTTTTCTCTTCTTGCCAATATTCCTCCGAACACTTTTGGGTGAAGAGTTTTCACTCTGCCTCCAAGTATTGATGGATAGCCTGTAAGACCTTCAACTGTTTTTGCTTGTATTCCAAGATTACAAATGTAGTCGTATGTTCCGCCTGTTGAATAGATTTCTACTCCATTGGCATCTAACAACTTTACTATTTCATCTAATCCGTCTTTATAAAAGACTGAGATCAATGCTCCTTTTATTTTCTTCATCGCTTTATTCGAATTATATTATCAAATCTATGTTCTGTTTCTTTACTTGTTTGATTCGTAAAATTAAATCTTCGTTTCAATTTACTGAATCTTTGTTTTAATTTTTTCTTTCTGCGTTTTGATTCACTGAAACAAAGAGTTATTTTTCAAAACAAAAAAAATAAATCTACCGATTAAACTTTGGCTTTAATATCTTGATTTTCCGCCAATTCTTTTATTTGTGTTTAATCTCCAAATTCTATGTTTAAGCCTCTTGCTGTATTGACCAAGAAACTGTCAGGTGAAACAAGATGTGGTTCTTTCAAGGCTTGCTCAAATGTAACCGCAATTATATCGGGGTGCTTGTAAGCTACCATTTTACCAAACTCTCCATTCATTGCTAGCTCAAAGGCTTTCACTCCGAATTCTGAAGCTAATACTCTGTCGTATGCAATAGGCGTTCCTCCACGTTGAAGATGTCCTAAAACAGATACTCGAATATCGTATTCCACTCCTGCTTCTTCTAATTCTAATTTTAGAGCTTGTCCTATGCCTCCAAGTTTGAAATGAAAATCTCCCGGATCTTGCGATTTGAAACCTACTTGTTCTCCTTTTGCATTCTTGCTTCCTTCGGCTACTACTATGATACAATATCCTCGTCCTTTTTTGTAGCGGGTTTCTATCTTCGCTTTGATTTTCTCTATATTGTAAGGGATTTCGGGAATAATGCATATATCAGCTCCTCCTGCGATTGCAGCATTCAAAGCTATCCAACCGGCATCACGTCCCATTACTTCAAGAATAAATATTCTGTTATGGCTGGCAGCAGTTGTTACAAGCTTATCCACAGATTCTGTTGCTATTTGCACAGCTGTTTGAAAGCCAAAAGTGAAGTCTGTCATCGACAAGTCATTGTCAATAGTCTTTGGCACTCCTATTATATTTACTCCCTTATCATAAAGTTTCTTTGAAATCCTTTGAGAGCCGTCGCCACCAATATTTATAACTGCATCAACGCCTAAGTATTGTAGTTTGCGAATCATTTGATCGCTCACATCGAGTGTTTCCCATGTTCCATCGGATTTTTTCACCGGATAAGCAAAAGGGCCTCCTTTATTGGTAGTTCCAAGTATTGTGCCTCCTTGTGTAAGTATGCCTGATACATTATCATTATCCAAAACTACAATCTCTGTAGGCTCTCTAAGCACTCCGTTAAAAGACTCTATACACCCAACAACCTCCCAATCTTTTTCTTGAGATGCTCTCTTAACTATTGCTCTTATTACGGCGTTTAGCCCAGGACAATCTCCGCCTCCTGTAGAGACCATTAACCTTTTCATCATTCAATTATTTCCTTATTAAAGAATGGAATTATTTTATCTATTGTTTCCAAAACATCTTCTCGACCTACTCTTTTTTCTGATGAAGTAAGAATTATCTCAGGCAACTCTTCCCAATATTCGGATAAAGTTTCCTTAAATCGTTCTAAAGACTCCTCTGTTTTTTTTGCAGATTGCTTATCGGTCTTTGTAAATATCAATGTAATGGGGACTTGATTTTCGCCTAAGAAGTTTATAAACTCCAAATCTATCTTTTGTGGTTCTAATCTAGAATCAATCAATACGAAAACCGTTAAAAGATTTACTCTCTTCAACAGATAATCCTCTATCATTTTTCGCCATTTCTTGCGATTCTCCATTGAAGTCTTTGCATAGCCATAGCCGGGCAAATCGACCAAATACCATTCCTCATTTATAAGGAAATGATTTATCAACTGCGTTTTACCGGGCTGAGACGATGTCTTCGCCAAATCTTTTTTATCAACAAGCATATTGATAAGCGAACTCTTACCCACATTACTTCTTCCAATGAATGCAAACTCCGGAAGTTTAGGTTCGGGACATTGTTCGAAATGTTGGCTACTTTTTACAAACTCTGCGGTTTTCAGAATCATATTCTACAATTATATTGTCATGTGACGTTTTTTCTTCTCTTCGTATATATCTGCTATTGTTACAAGAATACCTGTTTCTTCTACGTTTGAGAAGTGTGTATTTATGGAAGTACCAAAACTTTTCATCGTTGAAGAAAGATTCATGTAAGCATTAACCAACGGAGGTATGTTTTCGTTCAACGCTCTTACGCTTTTAACTAATATTTGGTAATCTTCCTTGTAGTTTTTGCCCGAAAACAACTTCACAAGTTTGTTATAATCAGTCTCAATCTCCACAGGCTCTTTTGGACATACCAATCCCTCGTTGTCAGGGAAGTGTTTCTTGTAAAAATACAAAATATAATCTCTTGCAGTCTTGTCCATAGATGGATACATCGTGATTTTGCCAAAGAAATATTTGATATTTTCATCTCTCATCACCAATCCACCTAATCCGTCCCAAATATTATCCAAAGAATATAAACCCTTACGTAAATTAACAGTCGGTTGATATTCCGGTCTTACAAAAGAACGACCCAATTCCACAGTGTTGTCAAGATACTTGTTTACAAAAGCTTCACTGAAATCAAATAAGTCTGCTGTAGCACTTAACAAACTACCATCAGATTGACGAAAGATATCTTTTCCAACTATATATCGGTATCCTCCTATGATTTCTTCGTCTGTCGGATCCCAAACAAATAATTGTTGATAGCAGTGTGGTTCTGGTGCTTCATCGTATAAATCTATATCACACTCCGTTCCACTACCTCCTCCGCTGACTCCGAAACTTATCTCTCTAAGTCTACCAATCTCTCTCATGATTGCAGGAGTTTTATGTGCGTTTGTGATATATATTTCTCTATTTGCAGAGTTCGTTTTCTTCAAAAACTCACATTTTTTCAGTTCTTCCTTTATCAAAGCCTTGTCCACAGGCGGTATTACATATGAAATATCAGTTTTATTCTCCATATCACTTATATATTACTTAAACGGCTCAAATTCCGCTTGAGGATTATCTTTCAATTTATAAACATGCTCTCTGACCAATTGAGCCCATTGCATGTGCGTTCTGCTTTTATCAAATACAATATAAGGAATTGGTTTCCCAAATGTAAGTTTTATCGTTTTGTTTCTATATCTGAACATCTCGTCTGGAAGAAGTATCATTTCCAAATCAAACTTTATTCCAAAGAATCTTCGAATCTTCGAGAAACGATAAAAACGTTTAGAATTCATTCCTTCAATAAAA
>JAGBSA010000081.1 GCA_017632095.1 Bacteroidales bacterium
GAACAAACTATTAAAGATATCAAATAATCATTCCGATAAAACAAAGAAACATTTTTCTGTTTTCAAGATTTAGCCTAGCTAAACTTGATGTCAGGAAATTAAAACAAAGAGTTGTTTATCTAAAACAAAAATTTGTTCAAATAAAATCAAGGTATGATTTTTCGAAAAGAAGACATATTTTCTTGAAGTTTCTTTTTAGTTATTCGAATAACAGCACAAATATTGCTAAAAAAAAAAAACAAAATGCGAGATTTCCGAAAAGAAATCTCGCATTCATTATCAAATTTCAAAAAATCTATTGTTCTCTTGCTCCTACTCTATCCATTGCACAACGGAATCCAATCCAGCTTGTGCTTGCATTTTGGTCTAAGTATCTTCTTTGACCAGGGCTTAGATAGAATGCTCTGTCTTTCCATGAGCCACCCTTAACAACTCTTGCCTTATCATCAACCATTGATGTTTTAGCATAGTCGTACATACCGCTTGTTTCTGATTTCTTAACTTCGCCTTCTTCACCTTCTTCTGCTTCTTCTTCGAATACTTCTCCGCCTTCTTCTTCAGCACCTTCAGTTATCCATGCGTCGGTCAATTGTGAAGCCAAGTCACCATCTAAGTAGTTTATATTATCTGATTGACGGTAATTCAATCTATTGATACATTCTTCTGTTGTTACGGCTCTGTAAGAGATTCTACCCAATGAGTCTTTTTCTGCAATCATTCCGTCACTGTCAGTAACCTTTGTCATATATACGTTACCTCTGTAAGGGTTCATATCCTCAGCATCAAGTCCTGTGTTTGCTCTATAAACATCCATTACCCATTCAGAAACATTGCCAGCCATATTGTAAAGACCGTAGTCATTAGGGAAGTAGAACATTACCGGTGCAGTGTATTCCCAGTGGTCGTTCAAAGCACTTGCAACTCCCATTGCGTCACCACGGCTTCTCTTAAAGTTAGCCATCATTTCACCATAGTACTTTTTCTCAGCAGTTCTTGTGATATGACCATTCCAAGGATAGATTCTACGTTCTACGATTCTTTCATCAACTGTATTACCTACCAAAGACAATGCTGCATATTCCCATTCTGCTTCGGTTGGGAGACGGAAACGTGGTAACAAAATACCATCTTCTTGTTGAACTTTTCTTGTTCCAGATGAATTAGGGTTCAAGTCTTCCAAGTCTTCCTTAACATAACCTTCGTATTGTCCTGCATAGTACGCATCTGTTGTGAAAACATTATCTCCTGCTTGGTCTGGGTCAAATTCTAATATACCTTCGTCTATCAATATCTTTTCATTGACACGGTCAGTTCTCCAAACACAATACTCAGATGCTTGTACCCAACTTACACCTACAACAGGGTATTCAGCCCATGACGGATGGCGTAAGTAGTAATCAACCATTGGTTCGTTGTATGCAAGTTTTGATCTCCAAACTAAAGTATCTGGCAAAGCTCTTTGGTAAACCTCTGGGTAGTCATTACCATATACTCTGTTCAACCAATAAAGGTATTCTCTATATGCGTGGTTTGTAACCTCACATTCGTCCATATAAAAAGATGAAACAGTAACCTTCTTAGGTTGGTTGTGCCATTCGTATCTTACATTATCTGTCATAGATCCCATAACAAACGCACCACCTTCTATAAATACCATTCCAGTAGGTGTCATTTGTTCTTTTACTTTTGCAGATTCAAATCCGCCCCAAGTAGGATCGTCTAAATTCCAACCAGTTGTTGAAGAAGTCTCTCTACTCTTGCAGCCAAAGAAAAGGGCTACAACACTCAATCCTAAGATTGCTTTTCCGACTAATTTCATATCAAGTATTATTTTTATTATTCTCTATTTTAACTATCCGTATTAAAGTTTCACTCTTTTTAGAATGAAGGACACTTAATCGGTTTTACTCTTACACGTTTTTCAGGACAAGGTAACATCGCTCCTATTGTTACTTCATGCGCACCGCCTGAAACATTCGACAACTTAGACACTGTTATATCATAACTATAACCAATCTTCAACGATTCATGTTGTACTCCGAACATCAACACAAGGGCGTCTGAGTTTTCAAATGTTATTGCTTGACGGAACCAAGCTCCAACAATGAATGGGCTCCAATCCAAATACAAACCGTAGTTTATCATTTGGAAGTTTCCTTGGTAGCTATAAATCAAATTAGGTGAGATTATAGGTGCTCCAAAGAAAGCATTGGTACGTCTTTGGTCTCTTGCAAGATTGAATCTCATACCTGCATTTGCTGTAAATCTGATAGGAATACGGTTATATGAAAGGAAACCATCATCAGGTCTTAGTAAGTTTGCTGCAGATGCTCCAACGAACCAATTTTCTCCGTATATCACCATACCGGTTGGAATATCGAAGTAGGTGTGAGACAAATCGCTTGGTCTTTCTGCCATTGTTGTATAAATGTATCCATAACGTGGATCTATCATATCAGGGAAAGACAACTCGTCCCAATCCAAACTACGATTTGTTAAACTTGCTTGAGCTGCCATATTGAAATAAACATCTCTCGATATCTTCAATCTCAATGAGTAAATCAAAGCTGCAGTGTTTGTTCTGTAGAAATCGCTTTGAGCATCACTCATAATCATAGCTCCAATACCACCTGAAAGGAAATCAAAGTGTTGGTCATAGCTTGCTGTAAAGGTCTTAAACGCATCTAAACCCGGCCATTGATTTCTATAAGACAAAGAAAATCTCGGACAAACTGCTGTACCTGCTAATGCTGGGTTTGTGTAAAGCGGGTTAGCATAAAATTGTGAAAAGTGAGGATCTTGTGCCTTCATACCAGCACAAACACTCATCACTGCAACCACAAGTAGTAATATTTTCTTCTTCATATAACGTTTTATATAGTCTTTATGAATGTTTTTTAACACTATGTTTTGAATTGGCAATATTACAAAAAATTACGCAAATAACGTACTTTTATTTGCTTTTTTTAGTCTTTCAAGACTTTATTATTTCTTAACAAGCTTATTTATTTGCAGTTAAGTTTACCAATTCTTCATATTATCTGTTATTATTATTATACTACAAAAGCTTTTTTTTGTTTCATTTTTACGATTCTTGATTTGAAATTGCCCTTTATTTAGTGCAATTCTTCAAGTCTTGAAAGCTATAAACTACAAAGCAATCCGACTAAAATCAAACTTAAAAATGCTCATTTTTTTCTTCGTTTCACTTGTATCGAAACGGCGTTTTAGAAAAATGAATTCAAGAAAGAAAAAATCAAACCGAAAATTCCTTAAAACAGAATCTCAGATGTTTTTTGTGGAAGGGGAAAATAATGTTTTGATTTTGGGGAACTAATTTTTCAATTGCTGCATTTCGCACAATGAGGCATACAATCCAGAGGCTGCAATCAATTCTTCGTGATTTCCTTGTTCCACTACCCTTCCCTCACTCAAAACTACTATATTCGGAAAGTGCTTTATGGTTGAGAGTCTGTGGGCAACAGAGATGATAATCTTGTCTTTGCTCAATTCATCTATCGATTGCTGAATGTATTTCTCGCTTATCGTATCCAAAGCCGAAGTTGCCTCATCGAGTATCAACACATCGGCATTTCTCAAAACGGCTCTTGCTATCGACAATCTTTGTTTTTGTCCTCCAGAAAGAGTGCAACCACCATCGCCAATTTGAGTATAATAGCCCTTATCCATAGTTGAGATAAACTCATCGGCCTTTGCAATGCGTGCTGCCTTGATTACGTCTTGTTCTGTGTGTTTTTTGTTTCCAAAAGTCAGGTTTTCAATAACTGTATCGTTGAAAAGGATTGTGTCTTGAGAAACCATTGCAAAGTGTTCTCTAACGTCCTTGCCCGGAATATTGTAAACAGAATTTGCATTGTATGGAATATCACCGCCTTTTGGCAAATAAAACTTCAACAACAAATCTACAAGGGTACTCTTTCCTGCTCCACTCGGTCCAACAATTGCAGTAGGTTTTCCCTTCTCAAACTTCAAGTTCACATTCTTCAAAACCTCGGTTTCATTATATGCAAACGATACATCTTTCAATTCGATTGACTCTATATCTTCTTTTATTTCAAGATTTGCATTCTCATCTTCCCTACCCTTTTCGGCACAAACGATTTCTGCAATTCTTTGTTCAGAGGCTTGACCTTTCTTTATGTTGTAAATTGAGGTTGAAAAATCCTTAGCAGGCTTAATTATCATGGTGAAGATTACAAGATATACTATAAAGAAATCTGCACTCATCGTTGGTGGATCTGAAACTATGTAACTTGTTCCCAAAAGCAATATTCCAATAACCATACAATTACCAAAGAATTCACTTTGTGGAGATGCCAAATCTACCTTTCTATAGATTTTTGTTCTAAGTTTAGTGTATGAAGAATTGAAGTTTTCAAATCCTTTGCAAACAAGTTCTATTGCAGTGTGAGATTTTATTATTCTCAATCCTGAAATTGTTTCCTCAAGTCTTGAAATCAACTCGGCAGATTCTTGTTGCATTTGACGTGAACTCCTACGCAATTTTCTTGAAATAGTGGAAACAACTCCGCTAACCAAAGGAACAATCACCAAGGTGGTTAATGTGAGAACCGGATTCATATAAAGCAGGATTGCAAAGTGCAATACGATATTTATCATAACTGAAATCAAGTTCTGCAATCCTAGTAAAGCATTTTGGTCATACTCAATCAAATCGGTGCTTATGCGAGATAGCAAATCTCCTTTTTTATATTGACTGATAAATGCTATATTTTGCGAGGTGTAACTCTTAAATAAATCGTTTCGCATATTGCGTAGAATCTTCGCTCGCATAGAAACAACGACATAAGAGCCAAGATAAGTAAACAAATCTTTCAAGAAATAGATAACAAATATTATTCCGGCAAAGAACCACAAAGCATTCTGTTTACCAAAGGTAATAAAATAAGCATAAATCGAATTAAGAATTTTCTCTAATTCCGTAGGATTTGCATTTTGTTGAAGTTCGCTTCCAAATAATATTTGAAGGAAATTACTTATCGAAAGTATAGATGCGATAGAAAAAGCAGTAGCCATACACATAAGGAAGAAATAAAGAATTATCTTCCCTATGTGTGGCCTTAGATATTGTTTTGTTATATTTATACCTTTGCTTTTACGCATTTAGATTTTATCTCCATAAACTCCAACATAATTTGAAGGAGTGATGGTTTTCATTCTTTGTTTTGTTTGTTCGTCTATGTCAAGTGTATCGATAAACTCTGCTATTGTTTCTTGAGTTATCTTTGAGTTTGTACGAGTTAATGCCTTCAAAGTCTCATAAGGGTTAGGGTAATCCATACTTCTCAAGATTGTTTGCAAAGCCTCTGCCACTACTGCCCAGTTTTCGTCCAAGTCTCTCTCCAATGCTTCTTTGTTTAGCAAAAGTTTATTCATTCCCTTAACGATAGAGTTCAATGCTATCAAAGTATGAGCTACCGGAACGCCTATATTACGACTTACTGTCGAGTCTGTCAGGTCTCTTTGTAGTCTTGAAATAGGCAACTTCAAAGATAGATGTGTCAAAACAGCGTTTGCCAAACCAAGATTTCCTTCTGCATTTTCGAAATCTATCGGATTAACCTTGTGAGGCATTGCAGAAGAACCGACTTCTCCTTCTTTTATCTTTTGTTTGAAGTATTCCATTGAAATATATTGCCACATATCTCTACAGAAGTCTAACAATATAACATTCAAACGACGAAGATTGTCGAAATATGCTGATAAGTTGTCGTAGTTTTCAATTTGTGTTGTAAACAAAGAACGTTTCAAACCTATTCTTTCGCAGAATCCATTTGCAAAATCTACCCAATCGTATTGAGGGAATGCTATATTGTGAGCATTGAAGTTTCCTGTTGCTCCACCGAATTTTGCAGAGAACGGAATTGCATCAAAATATGCCAATTGTTGTTGCAAACGATAAACAAACACTTGTATCTCTTTACCAAGCAAAGTTGGAGATGCAGGTTGTCCGTGAGTGTGTGCCAACATTGGAATTTGCTTCCACTCTTGTGCTTTTTGAGATAAGATTTCCAAAACTTCGTTTAATTTTGGCAAAAGAGTCATTTGGTGACAATCTCTCAAAGAAAGAGGAACAGAAGTGTTGTTTATGTCTTGAGAAGTCAAACCAAAGTGAATAAACTCTTTGTGTTCGCCCAAGCCCAATGCTTCAAAATGTCTTTTCAAAAAGTATTCAACCGCCTTAACATCGTGATTGGTTGTCTTTTCTATTTCTTTTACCTCTTGTGCGTTTTCGATTGTGAAATTTCTATAAATATCTCGCATCTTCTCAAAACTGCTTTGAGGTACGTCTTTCAATTGAGGAAGTGGCAATTCACAAAGAGCGATAAAGTATTCCACCTCTACCTTAACTCTGTATTTTATTAAAGCCGCTTCAGAAAAGTATTCCGATAATTCATCTACCTGTTTACGGTATCTTCCGTCGATAGGGCTTATTGCATTTAGTGTTTCCATTTTCTAAAATCTTCTATTTATTATATTTCCTGACTTAATCAATTTATCCAAAACAGGATTGTACAATGTATTTCTTACAGCCTCTATATGCCTTTGTCCATGTGTATCGGTACCTAAAAGTTCCACCATGTCCTTTTCAACAAGGCGTTCAGCCAATCTTTTAACCTCTTCACCAAAATAGCCACCCAAACTCATTATATTTATTTGAAACATAACACCTCTGTCTTGCAGTTCTTCAAACTTCTCGAAATCCTTTACCCAAAACAAATATCGCTCAGGGTGTGCAAGAATCAGTCTATACCCTGCAAGCTGTAATTCAAACAAATACTCATTCAAACCCATTGGAGGAGCGCAAAAAGGCAGTTCAATCAAAAGATAATTGCCGCAAAATGTCTTAAACTGACGTTGTTTCAAGCGGTCATGAAAGTCATCTGAGATTAGATGTTCAGCACCCACCTCTATGGACAGATCTATTCCTGCCATCTTTGCCTCATGTCTTAGTTGCTCACAAAGATTATCCAATTCGTTTATATCATTTGGAAAAACCTCTGCTTTAACATGGGGTGTTGTTATAATCTTTTTATAACCCAAAGACTCCAACTCTCGCAATAGCTCAATCGAAGTCTCCATATTATGAGCCCCATCGTCAATTCCGGGTATCAGATGAGAGTGAATATCAGTGTGAAGCACGCTTAAATCAACTGCTTCCTTCAATTTCTTTTCTCTTTTAGGGAATAAACTGAACAAACCCATATAAAAAGATTATTTTATTTTGATTTTAATCTAATGATTGTTTCCTTTGGATTTTCCGACGCAAATACTGCACTTCCTGCAACCAATACATCTGCACCACATTCAAACAAACGAGCTGCGTTTTGAGTGTTTACGCCACCATCAATCTCAATCAAACAATTAGGATTCTTTTTATCTATCAATTCTTTCAAACGAACGATTCTGTCGTATGTGTTTTCGATGAATTTTTGTCCGCCAAAGCCGGGATTTACGCTCATAAGCATAACCACATCGCACATCTCAACAATATCTTCCAAAAGTACGACAGAAGTATGTGGATTTAGAACAACACCGGACTTCATACCCAATTCTCTTATTCTGCTAAGGCTGCGATTCAGGTGCGTACAAGCCTCATAATGTACCGAAAGAATATCTGCACCACAAGCTTTGAAATCCTCAAAATAACGATCAGGATCCACTATCATCAAGTGAACGTCCAATGGTTTTTTAGCTAGTTTTTTTATATGCTTCACAACAGGTTGTCCAAACGATATATTAGGAACGAATACTCCGTCCATAATATCTAAATGTAGCCAATCTGCCTCACTTTCATTCAACATTTCGATTCCTTTTCCCATATTACAGAAATCAACCGACAACAAAGATGGTGCTATTAAATGTGCCATATATCGTAA
>JAGBSA010000082.1 GCA_017632095.1 Bacteroidales bacterium
GAATTGACAAGATTTTTTTTCAAAGTAACTTACAAGGAAAGCTTTTCTTGGAACTAAAAGCCTTGCTGACACAAAGCGAAAAGACCATTTCGGTACAATATGTTCCTGTAGAAAAACTTGACAGGCTTGTAAAAAGACAAAATCATCAAGGCGTAGTAGCTCAACTCTCTTTGATAGCATACAGAGAGATAGAAGAAATAATCGAGGAGTTGGAAAGAGAAAACGAAAAGCCTTTCTTGTTGATGTTGGATAGTGTTACCGATGTGCGTAATCTTGGAGCTATTGCAAGAAGTGCAGAGTGTGCAGGTGTTCATGCTTTGATTATACCACAACAATCAACAGCTCCAATCAATCAAGATGCGATAAGAACTTCAGCCGGAGCTTTATTACGACTACCTGTATGTCGAGTTGCAAACACCAAAAGTCTTCTTAACTTAGTAAAGTCTTATGGTATAACAACCTATGTTGCAACTGAAAAAGCAACTGAAAACTACACAGCAATGAATGCTCAAGAGCCAATGATGATAATAATGGGTAATGAGGAAAAAGGAGTTAGTCCTCAAATTATAAAGATGGCTGACAGACTTGTTTCCATACCTATAAAGGGCGTAATCGAGAGTTTGAATGTTTCTGTTGCTGCAGGAGTGATGATGTACGAAGTTGTACGTCAAAGAGAAAATAAATAATAAACTCAAATAAAACATATATTGTTCTTTGTCGCTTGTGTTAAATGTGCTATCTTTGCATTCAAAACACTGAAGCGACTTGGAATTAAAACAAATATTAAAATCATTCTCGGTAGTGCTTTCTCCAATGGAAGCAGTTACCACACCTCCATTCAGAAACATTTGTAAGAGGTATGGAGCCGACGTTTTGATAAGTGAATTCATATCTTCGGACGCTATTTCTCGTAATGTGGAGTCTTCATTAAAGAAGATGACATTCAACGAGCAAGAGCGTCCGTTGGGTATTCAAATTTTCGGAAATAACGAAGAAAGTTTGTGTTCTGCAGCACAAGTAGCAGCTGAAACTAATCCTGATTTTATAGATATAAATTGGGGATGCCCTGTTCGAAAGATTGCAGGCAAAGGCTGCGGAAGCGGAATCCTAAACGATATTCCTAAAATGATAAAATTGACAAAAGCCGTTGTCGATTCAGTTCAAATACCTGTAAGTGTTAAAACAAGACTTGGTTACTCAGATGAGGATAAACCTATTGTAGAAGTTGCAGAGCGTTTGCAAGATGTAGGTATCCAGCTTTTGAGTATTCATGGCAGAACGCGCTCTCAAATGTACAAGGGGACAGCTGACTGGTCGCTTATTGGGAAAGTAAAAGATAATCCACGCATGCACATTCCTATTTTCGGCAATGGGGATATTGACTCAGCAGAAAAAATGTTGGAATATAAGAATCGTTATGGTGTAGATGGCATTCTAATAGGTCGTGCAGCAATGGGAAATCCCTTCATCTTCAAACAATGTAAGCAGATACTAGAGGGAGGAAAAATTGACATAATCCCGGTATCTGAAAGAGTGAAAGTTTGTAAAGAACATTTGAATGGCTTAAAAGAGTGGAGAGGTGAAAAGTATGCACTTTTGGAAATGAGGAAATTTTACTCCGGATACTTTAGAGAATTGAAGAATTTTAAGCCTTTTAGAATTCGTCTTGTAACAACGAATTGCTATGATGAGGTTGACGAAATTTTAGACGAAGTTTCTGTTTCCTTAAATTACGATTGAATTTCCGGAAACGAAGAATCAAGAAATTAAAACGAAGAAAGAATTTTCTAAAACGAAGTTTCGTTATCAGTAAAACGAAGTTTTAGAAAATTAAAACAAAGAGATATTTTATATGGATTTTAAGTTAAAGTCGGATTTCAAGCCAATGGGAGACCAACCCAATGCAATATCACAATTGGTTAAAGGTTTGTCCAGCGGAGTTCCTGCTCAAGTCTTGCAAGGCGTAACAGGAAGCGGCAAAACTTTCACCATAGCCAATGTGATTGAGCAAGTGAAAAAGCCGACTTTGATAATGAGCCATAATAAAACACTTGCAGCTCAATTATACGGAGAATTCAAACACTTTTTTCCTGATAATGCAGTTGAGTATTTTGTATCCTATTACGATTACTACCAACCTGAGGCATACATTGCTCATACCAATACATACATAGAAAAAGACCTTTCGATAAATGATGAATTAGAAAAGCTAAGGCTTTCGGCTGCATCTGCTCTTTTGTCGGGTCGTAAAGACGTTATCGTTGTTAGTTCTGTTTCTTGCATATATGGTATTGGTAATCCTGAGGATTTTGCAAATGGAACGATTTATCTGAATAAAGGACAGAAGTTAGAACGCAATAAATTTTTGTTAGACCTGGTTGATAGTTTGTATTCTCGTAACGAATTGGATTTTTCTCGCGGTAAATTCAGAATTAAGGGTGATGTAATTGATATTTTCCCACCATATTTAGATTATGCGTACAGATTGATATTTTGGGACGATGAAATAGAAGCCTTGGAAACCATCGACCCATTGAGTGGTAGTCGTATCGAGTCTTTGAATCAAATCGTAATATACCCTGCTGGCAACTTTCTTACAAACAAAAACACACTCGCTTCGGCTTTAAGAAATATTCAAAGCGATATGTTCACTCGTTGTGAAGAGTTTAGAGATTGTGGACGCAACCTCGAAGCAAAACGTTTGGAAGAAAGAGTAAACAACGACTTAGAAATGTTGCAAGAATTAGGATATTGCAGCGGTATAGAAAACTATTCGAGATATTTCGATGGAAGGAAACCTGGCAGCAGACCTTTCTGTTTGATAGACTATTTTCCAGATGACTTTTTGCTTGTAATAGATGAAAGCCACGTAACAGTGCCTCAAATTAGAGCAATGTACGGAGGAGATCGTTCTCGCAAGAGTTCATTGGTCGAATACGGTTTCAGACTCCCATCGGCTTTTGACAACAGACCATTGAAGTTTGAAGAGTTTCAGTCTTTACAAAATCAAACGATATACATATCGGCAACTCCGGCCAACTTTGAAATAGAAGAAGCCGAGGGTGTGATAGTTGAGCAGATTATACGCCCAACAGGATTGCTTGATCCACCGGTTGAAATACACCCTGCAAAGAATCAGGTCGATGATTTATTGGAAGAGATAGACAAGGTTGTAAGTAAAAAAGAACGAGTTTTGGTTACAACGCTCACAAAGCGAATGGCTGAGGAATTAAGTCGTTATCTTACAAATGTTGGAATAAACAATAAATACATACACTCCGATATCGAAACATTGGAAAGAGTAGAAATAATGCAAGAATTGAGAGAAGGTGTGTTTGATGTGGTGATTGGAGTAAACCTTTTGAGAGAAGGCTTAGATTTACCTGAGGTTAGTTTAGTGGCAATACTTGATGCAGATAAAGAAGGTTTCTTGCGAAGCGACAGAGCTTTGATTCAAACAATAGGAAGAGCTGCAAGAAATGTCAGCAGCAAAGCTATACTCTATGCAGACACTATAACCGATAGTATGAAACGAGCTATTGCCGAAAACACTCGCAATAGAGAGAAACAGCAAGCTTATAATGAAAAACACGGAATAGTTCCAAAGCAAGTCAAACGTACACTTGCAAATCAGATGGTTGCAAGCAGTTCAACAGAATCAAAAAACAAAGAAACGAATCTTGAAAACAATTTATCAGAATCAAGAATCGAATACTCTAAAACGAAGAATAAAGATAAGCAAATAAAGAATCTTGAAAAACTAATGAAACAAGCAGCTGAAGAATTGAATTTTCTTGATGCTGCAAAATACAGAGACGAAATTAAACGATTGAAAGAAAATAAATAAACACTAAACTTAGGAAGTAGAAATATGATAATAGCAAGCAATAACGACACAATTTGTGCTCCAGCAACACCAAATAGAAGTTCTGCTTTAGGAATAGTTAGAATCAGTGGACAAGAAGCAATCAGCATAGCAGATAAACTCTTTGTAGATACAAAAAATCAAAAGAAAGTTTTGGCAAAACAAAAGTCCTCAATAGCAAAACATGGATTCGTAATAGACGCAAACGGAGAGAAATTGGACGAAGTCATATGCACCATATTCAAAGCTCCAAACACCTTTACGGGAGAAGACCTCGTTGAAATAACCCACCATGGCTCGCCTTACATACAACAACAAATAATAAAATC
>JAGBSA010000083.1 GCA_017632095.1 Bacteroidales bacterium
CATAATGTATTTGGAAGTTGATAAAAACAAACGAAATATGGTTATTAGACGTTTTCAACAATAGCTCAGCAGATGAGATTCCCAATAAAACAAATTCAAAAAAAGACACGCAAACTTCAGAACCAATTACCACTCAACCTTAAGAATAACATATGATAAAGCGTATTTTATACTTAATAAACTTGATATTCGTACTTCTATTACTAGGAGTATATGCAGGAACTTACGTTAGACCTGAAGCATTGCCTATATTATCTCTTTTCAACTATATTTACCCATTCGTACTTGTGATAAACTCATTATTTTGCGTGCTTTGGTTATTTATCAAATGGAAATTTCTTTTCGTACCCCTTGCAACCATATTATTAGGATTTGATTTCATACCACGCTTTATCGGATTTTCTTCCGAAGAACTCCCGAAAGACGAACTCAAAACCTTAAAAGTGACAACTTATAACGTAGGTAGTTTTGCCTATGAAACACAAAACACTTCCGAATTAAGAAATCGCAATATGGATTCCATATTGAATATTATCACAACAGAGAATCCCGACATTGTATGCTTTCAAGAATATAGCTCTTCTAAGAAAGGACAACAATCATTCCATAGAAAAATGATTAAAGACCTGAATTATGAATATTACTTTGCACCTTCTGAATCTAAACAACACGTAAGTGGCAATGTTATTTACTCAAAATACAAAATCAATCGCTCAGGTTGCCCCTTCCCAATGAAAGAAAATTTTAGGGACTATTCATTCATCGATATCAAACCATGGAAAGAAAGCCTTAGAATCTACAATGTACATCTCACCTCTTACAAAATGACCGAAGAAGAAAAAAGTAAAATAGGTGATATAAGAAGTGGCAAAATTTCAGACAAAGAAACATCTCTTTCAGTCAAGGATAAACTTATCAAAGCCAACATTGAAAGAAGTAAAGACACAAGACAAATTGTTGATTTACTAAATCAGACAAAGCAACGCTACATTTTGGTTGGTGATATGAATTCTACGCCATATTCTTATACATATCAAGAATTTACAAAGCTAACCAATGATAGTTTTGTAAAGGTTGGCAACGGCTTTTCCGGAACATACAATGGACCACTGCCTGCATACAGAATAGATTACGTATTCTGCGGGGACGGAATTAAGCCTTTGACCTATCTTTGTGGCGACAAAACCTACTCAGACCACAAACCGGTAACAGTAAGTTTTGAATTTGAAAAAACAGAATAGAATAAACATTATAATCAATTCAAAGATGAGAAAAGCAGAACGATATTCACTTACAATAGAACGCCTAAAAGGATTATTCCCAGAGGCTGACACTGAATTGAATTACGAAAATCCATTTCAATTACTTGTAGCTGTAATATTATCTGCTCAATGCACTGACAAAAGAGTTAATTTGGTTACCCCCGAACTATTCAAACGTTTTCCTTCTGCCAAGGAAATGGCAATTAGTTCCGAAGAAGAAATCCTACATTACATCAAAAGCATATCCTACCCTAACGCAAAAAGCAAAAATCTCTTAAAAATGGCCCAACGTCTTCAAGAGGTGTATAAGGGAGAAGTTCCTTCTACAAGAGAGGAACTAACAAGCCTTGCAGGCGTAGGAAGAAAGACTGCCAACGTTATTGGAGCTGTATTATTCAAACAAGCAGTTATGCCGGTAGATACCCATGTACATCGGGTGAGCAGAAGAATCGGATTAACAAACAAAGCAAAAACCCCATTGGAAACAGAAAATCAATTGATGAGCATGCTGAAAGAAGAATCCGATATAGCATTACTGCATCATCAACTCATACTTTTGGGACGCTATATTTGCAAAGCACGCAAACCAATGTGCGAAGAATGCCCGCTAACTGTTTGTTGTAAGTTCTATTCTTCAAAAAATAAATCAGAAAACTAATATTCTGTCTTATCTTCTTTTGATTTCCAGTCGTCGAAAGGCAATTCTGATTCGTTTAAGCAAAGATGTTCGCACTTCAAACTACGAGCCTCATTTGCCAAAGGTATTTCCTTATAGATAAAATCATCATCAAAACCTGCCAAAGCAGCGTCTTGACGTGTTGAAGCATAAATCAGTCTATCTAATCTTGCCCAATAAATAGCCGAAAGGCACATCGGACAAGGTTCACATGAGGAATAAATCACACAACCTTTCAATTCAAAACTTTCTAATTTCTTACAAGCAGCACGAATACAATTTATCTCAGCATGAGCCGTAGGATCATTATCCCTTGTTACGCTATTACCACTACGAGCTATCACTTCACCATCCTTAACTATGATTGCACCAAAAGGACCCCCTCCTTTAGCAACATTAATCCTTGCAAGCTCGATTGCTTGTCTCATATAATCCTTGTCATTCATCTTTCCATTGCTTTTTAACAAAAAACAAACGTAAAAAAGTCTTTGTTTCGTATCTTAAAAAACCAAGTTTTAGAAAAATAAAATCAAGTTTCAGCAAATTAAAACGAAGAAACAATTTTCTAAAATCAAACTTCAGTAAGATTATATCGCTAATTCATATTCATAAACTAAAACATTCTTATTTTCGGAACTAAATGCGTAACTTTGCAGTTTTGAATTTATAACAACAAAATAGCATTTATATGAGAAAATTTTCCGTTTTATGTCTGTGTATTTTGGCATTTATGTCAGCAAACGCACAGAAAGTTGTCGAAAGACTCGATTTGTATAATGAATACAGCATTATGAGCCCTGTATTTATAGACTCTACAGATGTAAATGGCAAGAGCTTCGATTTGTTTGAAAGTCTAAAAACAAGAGAATTTGAAGGCGACTTTATAAAAAGACTTGATGCCGACTCAGAAGGATATTTCCACTTTAGCAAAAACGATAACAAAACACACATAAGCGAATTAAGCTTCAAATTATTTGTTCCTAAAATGGAAAAGGTAAGTTTTAAGTTGATTTCTTCCTGTGCTATGAAAGTCAATTTCGTTAATGCAAGCAAGGATAAAAAGAATGCGGATAACGACACCTTGGTTTTGGAAGCAGAATACGAAAGTGGTGTTTACGAAATGAAGATACTGCTTATGTGTCAAAACAATCAGGAAAATATAAAGTTGATTTACGAAAGCGAATCCTCAACTGCAGAACTTACAGACAAGAAACAAGCACTTACCTTGGAGAGTATGTTGGGTGGAAGACATCTTAGCAGTGTTGAATTGTCACCTAATGGAAATTATTACTTGTTAAAATTGTATGATACCGACATTAAAGGAAAAAATAATTGGAAATGGCAGCTTAAAACCAGAAAAGACGACAATCTTTTAATGGAAAGCACAAGCAATTTCGGCATTCAATGGCTTCCAAAAAGCGATTTATTATTCTATACCAAAAAGATAGACGGCAAAAACTCGCTTATAATTCTTGATCCCTTAACTTTACAAGAGAATATCTTGGTTAAAGACATTCCAGATGGTGGTATAGATTTTCTAAACAATGAACAAGCTTTCATTATCAATATAAAAGAAACTTCAACCGAAAAGAAAGAAGATGTTTATCGTCTTTTATCCCCGGATGACAGGATTAGCGACCAATGGCGTCAAAGAAGCGATTTGTATATCTATCATTTAGGAGAACAATACTTGCAAAGACTCACTTATTCTCACCATGACGTTTATCTATGCGACATTAGCAAAAACGATGATAAGGCTTTGATTTGCGTATCCTATGAAACAATTTCAGAACGTCCTTTCGGACACAAAGTATTCTACGAATTAGATTTACAAAACCTTACCTTGGACTCATTATTCAAAGATAGCTTTGTAAATAATGCAAAATACTTTAACGATAGTTTGATTTTACTACATTCTTCTTGCGAGGCGTTCAACTCTTTGTCTGCAAAGGTGAAGAAAAAACAAATTCCAAATATGTATAACAATACATTGATAGCATGGAACCTTAAAACAAAAACACCAAGTGCAATATTGAAAGATTTCAATCCATCTATTAACGATTTCGATGTAAAAGGTGAAACAGTCGTTATGCAATGTACCGATAAGGACTCGATAAATATGTACACACTTTTGCCGCTTGATGGATTCAAAACTCAGAAAATCGATTTACCATGCGACATTGTAAGTGACTATACTTGCCTTTCAAACAACTCATACGCACTTTTCATAGGACAAAACTACAATAAACCTGATCGTCTTTTTGTAAACGACAAAGGAATCGTTGATGAGATTTACTTCCCTAAGGAAAAAGAATATACAAAACTTGACTTAGGTAAAATGGAAGTTTGGAATAACAAAACAAAAAGTGGTTTGGTTGAAGGCAGATACTATTTACCAAGTGATTTTGATGCAAATAAGAAATACCCTTTGATAGTTTACTATTATGGAGGCACAACTCCAACCGATAGAACCTTTGTTTCTCGTTACAATCCTTATCTTTACACTGCCAGAGGCTACGTTGTGTATATCCTTAACCCATCTGGAACTATCGGATATGGACAAGAATTTGCTGCAAGGCACGTTAACGCATGGGGAACGCAGACTGCCGACGAGATAATCGAATGTGTTGAAACCTTCTGCAAACAACACCCTTTTGTTGACAAAGATAAAATCGGTTGTATGGGAGCTAGCTATGGTGGATTTATGACTCAATACCTTGTAAGCAAGTGTGATTTGTTTGCAGCGGCGATTTCCCATGCAGGAATTTCAAATATAACATCTTATTGGGGCGAAGGATATTGGGGATATGGCTATTCGGCTGCTGCAAGTGCTCATTCTTATCCATGGAATGCAAAAGAGCTCTACACCGAACACTCACCTCTGTTCAACGCAGACAAGATTAACACTCCTCTTCTTTTGTTACATGGACTTGTTGATACGAATGTTCCTATCGGAGAGAGTATCCAAATGTACAATGCTTTGAAAATACTCGGCAAAGAGGTACAATTTGTCAATGTAAAGGGAGAAAACCATGGCATTATGGAATATCAAAAGCGTCTTAAATGGAATAAGACTATCTATGCTTGGTTTGACAAATACCTAAAAGAAGATAGCAGTTTGTGGAATAAGATGTATCCGGAAACAAACCTTGAAAAGTAAGCTATGAAAGAAGAATTGAAACGCTATTTCCCAACTTTGAGCGAACAACAGTTGGATTTGTACGAAAGATTCCAAAAAGAATTTTTGCAATGGAATGAAAAGATTAACCTTATTTCAAGAAAAGACACAGAGAATCTTTTCACTCATCACATATTGCACTCATTGGCAATAGCGAAAGTTTGTCCTTTCAAGCCACAATGCAATATCCTTGACATAGGAACAGGTGGCGGTTTTCCGGGACTTCCTCTTGCCATTATGTTTCCTCAAACTAAATTCATGCTTGTTGATTCCATAGGTAAGAAAATAAAAGTTGTGCAAGCTATAACCGAAGCTTTGGGACTTAAAAACGTCGAAAGCATGCAGACAAGAGCCGAAAAGGTAAACGGAAAGTTCGATTTCGTAATCAGTCGTGCCGTTACAACATTCGAAGACTTCATTCCATGGACAACAGGTAAGTTTTCAAACATACGTTACCACGATTTACCAAATGGTATCCTCTATTTGAAAGGCGGAGATTTGACCGAAGAACTTTCAGTTGTTAAAAAGCCATACAAGATTTTCAATATAAGTGATTACTTTGAAGATGAGTTTTTTGAAACCAAGAAAGTAATCCATATCAAAGCTTAGATTAGAAATCTAAAAACACAAAGCACCCGAATCTTACAAAACAAAAGACTCGGGTGTTTTTATTTAATCACTATCGAATTTTTGATTAGAATCTCTCTCTCTAAGATACGCAAGAATAAAACGGCGTTTTGTTAAATTGAAATCAAGTTTCAATAAATTAAAACGAAGTTTTAGAAAATCAAAACAAAGTTTCAGCAAAAGCCATTCTTTGTTCTATCGTCTCCAAAAGGAAGGCATGAATAATACTATAACGGTTGCTATCTCCAATCTACCTAAATACATCACCACAGACAAAATCCATTTGGCTGATTGGGGAATCATGGCAAAGGAACCAAAGCCTCCGTTTTCTCCAAGACCGACTCCCATATTAAATGTGCAACATACTGCTGCTCCTATCGCCTCTTCTAATCCTAAACCCGTGATTAAAAGCATCACTATGCAGATTAACAACAGCAATACGAACAATAGGAATATCGCCATCACGTTATTCATCACGTTTTCTTGAACTGCTTTACCATCTAATTTGATTGGAAGATATGCTTTTGAGTGAACGCCACCCTTGATTATCCTTCCGGCATTCTTAAACAAAAGAAGAACTCTAATTAGCTTCATTCCGCCAGTGGTAGAGCCGCTCATAGCTCCGGAAAACATTATAAGAATCAAAATTAACACGGCAGGAATTGGCCAAAGTGTGTAATCGGCAATCACAAAACCTGTTGAAGTGAATAAAGATACCGTTTGAAAAAGTGCAGCCCTTAAAGCGCTTTCCGTATTTAAGCTTTGAGGATAAATCCAAGCAAAAATACAAATCGTAGCAACAAGTATGCCTATGATATAAAAGAGAAACTCCTCGTTCTTTCTAAGATATGAGAATTGTCCTTTCACACAATAATATATCAAAACGAAGTTCACACCTGCTGGTATCATAAATAGAATCATCATATATTGCAATAGTGGCGAGAAGGCTGCGACTGAATCACTCCTTGTGGAGAATCCGCCTGATGCTAAGGTGGAAAAGGCATGGTTTATCGCATCATAGAAATTCATTCCGCAAAGACAATACACCAAACAACAGATTGCAGTCAGCACAAAGTAGATTGTGCATATTATTTTTCCTGTTTCGCCTATGTGTGGAGAAATTCTGACTTTACTAGGTCCCGTTGTCTCTGCTGAAAACAAAGCCATAGCACCACCACCTATGAATGGAATAAATGAAATGACTATTACAACAATACCAACTCCTCCAATCCAATGCGTAAGACTTCTCCAAAACATAATACCCTTAGGCAATGACTCAACATCTTCAAGATTGCTCGCACCGGTTGTTGTAAAACCTGATACGGTTTCAAATACCGCTGTTGCCAAATCGGGAACGCATGCACCCAAAAGATAAGGCAATGTGCCAAATATGGTCATTATTATCCAAATTGAAGACACTATCACCATACCAAGCCGTTTGTCTATGTCAGTTGGTACATTCCGACAAGCAATCCTTCCTAACAATCCAAAAGAAAGCGTAATTAAACCCGAGATGAAAAGAGGTAGAAAATCACCTTCGCCATAATATGCTGCAGGAATAAGTGATAGAAACATAAATCCTGATTCTATTATCAACAAAAGCCCTAACACCTTTATCACTGTCAAAAATTGTTGCCTTCGTTTCCCTTCCATTGTTTGTAATTGTTTAATCTACCATTAGCTATTCTTAGTTAATTTCTTTGCCAAACCGCAGGTGAGAACACTGCAAGGAAAGCAAAAATTTC
>JAGBSA010000084.1 GCA_017632095.1 Bacteroidales bacterium
AACCAACTATTCCACATTTTAATGCCATTCTTTACTTTGTGATTATTTTAGCAAATTCGTCAGTTGTTACGCTTTTGTTCTTGTGTTTCATTTCAGCTTTCAATGTGTTTGTAAGCTTTTGTTCGAACAAGAATTCGTAAACTTGTCTGCTTTGCTCTTTGTTTTCCAACATGTTTGTCGCAACTTTCTCAACTGCTTCTTCGTTTTCTTTTATTTGCTCTTCGGTTGCGTCTGCCGGAACTGGGAAGTAATTGCGTACTAATGCAGTTTTGTAGTATTCTTTCAACTCTTCGTTGCTTACATCCAACTTATAAGTATCTATAAGTTTGCCTTCGATCAACTGCCATTTGATTGAGTCTCTGTAAGCAGCAAAGTTGTCTGTTATTTCTTTTTCATCGATTTTTCCTTGGTTGGTTTCGATTAACCAACGTTTCAAAAATTCTTCTGGAAGTTCGATTGCTGTTTTTTCTACCAAGCTTTTGCTTGCTTCGTTCATGAAATGACGGTCTGATTGATTAACATAAGTTCCGCAAAGGTCTTCTTTCGCTGCTGCTCTGAAGTCCTCTTCGTTCTTTATGTCTTTGCCTTTGTATGCCATTTCGAACAATTCTTCGTTTATTTCGTGTTTAGTTACTCTGCTGATAGAAGAAACTTTGAAATTAACATCAGATTTGAATTCTTTAGCTGCTTCTTTGTCTATGCGCAACATTGCAGCTAATTCAGTAACGTTTTTGAATGCTTTTGCGATGTTGAAAGTTATTACATCGTCTTTCTTAGCTCCGATGAATTTCTTTTTGATTGTTGCCATAGCAATCATATCAACTGACAAAGAACTTGGGGTTTTAACGCCGCCTTCTTTTACATTGCCTTCTTCGTCCAATTCTTCAATTTCACCATAAACTAAGTCTGTTTCGCCTATTGTTTCAGGTGCTTCGAATTTTCCAAAACGTCTTTGTATATCTTCAACAAATTTATCCAACATTTCGTCAGTTGGAGTTATGTCATAGTAAGTTACATCGTGAGAAGTCAAGTCTAATTCGAATTCAGGTTGCATTGCAATGTCGAAATAGAAAGTGAAATCCTTTTGATTGTCCCAATCGATGCTTGCAGTCTTCTCATTGTTTGCCATAGGGCTGCCAAGGATTGGTAATTTGTTTTCATCGATGTATTGATAAAGAGCATCAGACATTACTCTCTGAACTTTATCTGCTATTACAGACTTCTCATACATCTTTTTAATCATTCCCATAGGAACTTGACCTGGTCTAAATCCAGGTATATTAGCTTTTTTTCTGTATTCTTTCAATTCAGCTGCTACTGCATCAGCGTAATCCGCAGCAAGTACATCAATTTTCAAAACAGCCGTCAATTCGCCTGTTGTTTCCTTTGTTACATTCATCTCTTTATCCTTGTCTATTTTGTTTTCTTTTTCTAAAAATTCAGTTTGCAAAGGTACTAATTTATTGTCAAATTAGTAGAATTTTAGCTCTAAAAGTTAAAAGCCTAAATTCAATGCTTTGATTGCGTTAAGCAATTTATTGTCATCAACAGTAAAAACTATCTTTATTTGCTTACGTTGAGCAGCAAACAAACCATAACCATTATTAACGTTAGTGTAGATCGGTTTGTCGCTTAAAGCACTGCCGGAATGCAAGCTATTAGAGTAATATTCATACATCTCTAATGTGCAAGAGTGGATATAAAGTTCGAAAGCATTAGTCCTGTTTGTCCAAGAACAATTACCTCTGTCTTTTTCCAGATTTTTTCTTATTCCATTCACAACATCACTCATCTCCATGTTGTACTTAAACTCAAAACCTGCGTATTCACTTACGTTAATCTTTGTCCCGAAATAAATATCCGTATGAGTTTCAACTCCGTTTGCACGATAATAAAAACGCATCATAGGTTGGTAAACCTTACCAATTGTTCCCATATGATTACTCATTGCAAAGGAATTTATATTGTACCAACTGCAAGACATAATATCCTTACCGTTTTTGTGTAGGAAAGACATGATATGTCCCGGAGATGTTATATCATAATCCCCAATCAATCGAGTTGTAGCACTTGTTTCTTCTCCTGTGTTATTGTTTTTGACAATTATCTTGTATTCACGTTTCAACGCTTCGTCATAATTCATGCGTCCTTTCGTAACACAATAATATAAAGGTGTGGATTCACTATAGAAATCTCCTTCTTCCTTAGAGGTTATCTCAGTGTAATTAAAGTGGAATGTGTCGCAAATTGTTTGAGTATCCCAAGGATAATAAGAGACCATATAAACATTCAAATCTTCTTGTTTGTAGTAAATTGAATCTCTTTCCTTAGCAAAATCCAAGTAATTGCCGTTTCCCAAGAATCCTTTTTGGATACGAACAAATGTAGTATCACTATCTTGGTCCAAAACTCCGTAAATGATTGTTGTAGGTTGCCATTGTTCATTTGGATTAAACTCTACTTCACACGAAGCAAAACATAAAACCATCGCAAATAAAAAGAACAATTCCCTTATTCTAAATAACATATCCTATTATTTTTATATCAATTGAGCGTGCAAAGATATGGATAAATCCTGACAATTGAATATTTTCTTGTAACTTTGTACCGCTTAAATTATTCGTTTTAACAAAATACATTTTATCAGATATGAAATATTGCAATACTTTTATCGTGGAGGAGAATCAAAGATTGAATCCCGCTTTTTTCAAGCTCCGATTGCGTAGTGAAGAAAATCTGCCAAGCATAAAGCCGGGACAATTCGTAGAGATAGAGATTCCGCAACCCACTTCATCGCTTTTGCGTCGTCCGATTTCCATTCACGATGTAGATTACAGCAAAAATGAAATCTCTTTGTTGATTCAAATAGCAGGAAAAGGAACAGAGCAATTATCGAAACTTGAAAAGGGAGAGAAAGTAAGTTTGGTTTATCCGCTTGG
>JAGBSA010000085.1 GCA_017632095.1 Bacteroidales bacterium
GGATTTGCTGTAGGTTATGGAGAAAACTCTCAAATCATAGTCGATTCATTGGATTTTGGACGTCAAGCAAAGGAGCGTTACGAAAACACAGTCTTTATTCCGGACGGACCAAACTGTCCAAATGCTGACGGTTCAATTTGCTATAATGCACCGGTAACGTTTGATCAATTCCCTGCAGGTGCAACAGTAGGTAGTGCAGAAGATATAATGTCAATTTGTATTAACATGGAGCACACATTTATCGGAGACTTAGGATTTCAAATAGTTTGTCCTAATGGTTAGAGTGCTGTGTTGAAATACAACACTCGTGAAGGTGGTGCCAACATGGGAAATGCTACTTCAGCAACTGAAGGTGGCGGTGGTTGCGATTCAGCAAACAATCCTCCGGGAATTGGTTGGACATATTGTTTCTCTAACCAATACTTGGACGGACCGCAAGGTGTGATAAACGGAAATAACGGTACGCAAGTTGATTCTACAAATACGACAGATACAACGGGGTATTTCCAAACTCCGATTCAAGGAGTATCAGATCAATCCCCTCAAGCAGATAGTGTAGACTTGAATGGATTCCAAGGATTGGTAGGTTGCCCATTGAATGGTGAGTGGATGATTAGAATTTGCGACGACTGGGGAGCTGACAACGGCTATGTGTTCTGGTGGGATCTTGAATTGGGACAAAGTAGTGCTGCAAACTGGGATTACCAAGTTCCAATCGATACAGTAATTTGGTCAGGCCCAACATTCTATACACCACAAACCAATACATCTTCAATAATCGCACCTCCAATTGACAGTGTTGGTACATTCGAATTCCATATTAAGATTATAGATGACTTTGGCTGCGAATGGGATACAGTAACGCCTTTGACAGTTGTTCAAACCCCTGTTGTAAATCTTGGAGAAGATATAGCATTGTGTGAAATGACAGATGTAACCCTTGATGCAGGTAACGATACTCCAACAGCAAGTTATATATGGTCTCCAACTGGTGAAACAACACGAGTAATCGTTGCAGAGGCTGAGGAAAACTCTCCAGCGCTTGTAACATATAAGGTATTGGTTACAGAATACAATGGTTCAATCTATTGTTATGGTGAAGACGAAATAAACTTGATAGTCCACCCTGCTGCAAACGCTGCCTTTACTTCAGATACCTATCCATTGGAAGGCTGTGAGCCGTTCTCATTCCAGCTACAAAACACTGCTACAAACGCACAACAGTTCGAGTGGACGGTAGGAGAGGTGCAGACAAACGAGCCTAACCCAAGCTTTACTTTCCCTTACGGTACTTATGACGTAAAATTGAAAGTTACATCAGAGTATGGCTGTCAAGACTCGGTATCTTACCCTGCTATGATAAACGTATTCAAACATCCGATTGCTGATTTCGGTTGGGAACCAGCCAATCCGTATGCGTCAAACCCTGTTGCAAATCTTGTAAACTTGACACAGCCAGATGATGTAACCAATCGCTACCACTGGACTGTACAAACAAACAGAAATAACGCTGCTGATGTGGACAATCTTTTCGATGCAAATCCATCATACACATGGACACCGCAATCAGGTCAAAGTGTAGCAGGTGATTATACTATATTGCTTGACGCTTACAGCGTAAACACTGCACCAAGTGGCTATATATATGAATGTCATGACACAATATCAAGAGTAATTACTATTATAAACGACAATTTGATGTTCCCAACAGTGATAACTCCTAATGGTGATGGCGTGAATGACGTGTTTGTAATCCACAACCTTATAACAGGACAAGCCTTCCCTGATAACGAGTTGTCTATCTACAACCGTTACGGAAAGAGAATCTACTATGTACAAGACCTAAGAAACGAAGAAGATTTTTGGAACCCTGCTGAAACCAACACACCTACCGGAACATACTTCTATCGTTTCATAGGAAAGGGACCAATCAGAGATGTTGAATTCAAGGGTTCAGTAGAAGTCCTAAAATAACAAGAAAAAAAACTAATCATACGAAAGAGCGAAGACATTGTTTTCGCTCTTTTTTTATTTGTATTTTGATTTGGATTAAAGCTTTTTTGTAATTTTGCAATCTATGAATAGAACAATAACATTTTTTATTGTCGCTTGCTTTTTAGGAATCTTTGCAGCGGCTCAAAATTCAGTAGTTTTACAGAATGCAGAATCTGAAATGGCTACATTGCAAGATAGTATGTTTAGTGCAATTAGCGATAACGAAAGATTCAATGCAAATGAGAAATTTATCGAAAGGCTTGAAAACTGTCTTGAAATGCAAAATAGTTTTCAATACGATTTCAATTTGTTGAATAGAATAAGCATATTGACTTCAAAGGATAAGCGTTTTAAGATATTTACTTGGGCAATACTTTCTTCGGAAGGCGAATTCTTTAACTATGGTTTTGTTCAAGCAGAAAACGAAGCAAGTGGTGAATACGAGGTTTATCGATTGATGGCACGCAATGACGAAATCTTCTCACCGGAAGAACAAAAACTTTCAGACACTTGCTGGTTTGGAGCAGTGTATTATGAATTGATTACCTCAAAATACGAAAACATTACATACTATACCCTATTGGGTTGGGACGGAAAAGACATCTATTCTCGCAGAAAGGTAATCGAACCGGTAACATTTAAACACAACAGCGGCAGACCTTCTTTTGGAGCACCGGTATTTTATAAGCAAAAAGGAGTTCGAAGAATGATTTTCGAATATGCACCAGAGGCGAACTTCAACCTTATATACGACAATCAATTTTTTGAGATTGGAGGAATCAAAAAAGCAAAGAAACGTCCCGGAGGCAAGAATAAAGCCTTTGAAGTTGAGGAAAAGAAAATCGAAAGAACGTGGGTAATACTTTATGACGAACTTGAATCTAAGTCAGAAGGCGTTTCAGGATTCAGTCAATTGAATGTGCCAAGCGGAAA
>JAGBSA010000086.1 GCA_017632095.1 Bacteroidales bacterium
AGCGACGTGAGAGAGTTAAAGCCTGTATTGAAAGAAGAATTCAATATCTAGGGTTATCCTTCTGAAGATTTCATGTCTTTGATTGAAGAGATAAAACCTGCACAGGTTACACTTGTTCCTGATGCTCCCGATGTGCTTACGTCTAATGCTGGTTGGGATACAATAAACAGAGAAGCGGAACTAAGCAAGATTATTGCTCGACTTAAGAATACTTGCAGAGTTTCTGTATTCGTTGAAGCGGATTGTCGTATGGTCGAAGGTGCAAAGGCATGTGGTGCCGATAGAGTTGAGCTTTACACCGAAAGTTACGCAGCTAATTATAATAAGAATAAGGAAGAAGCTATTGCAAAATTCGTTTCCGCTGCAAGAAAGGCAGAAGAAATGGGCTTAGGTTTGAATGCAGGACACGACCTCAGCCTTGAGAACCTGCAATACTTCAACAGCATGATTCCAAACTTGCTTGAGGTTTCGATAGGTCATGCTTTAATAAGCGATGCCTTGTATTTCGGTTTGGAAAACACCATACAAATGTACAAACGCTTGCTTTTGAAATAAGAAATTGAGGTTTTACTTTATCTAATCTTAATTATATGGATTGGTTTCTTGATTTGATTTCAGGCAATTCAATTGCTTCATCAATCATTCTGCTCTCTTTCACCATTGCAGTGGGAATTGCTTTAGGTAAAATAAAGATTTTCGGAATCAGCCTTGGAATTACTTGGATTTTATTCGTAGGTATAATTCTCGGACACTTTGGTTTGGTTATCGATAAGGAGATTTCCGGATTTGTAAAGGACTTCGGATTGATTCTATTCGTCTATTCGATAGGCTTACAATTAGGACCGGGATTTTTTTCCTCCCTTCGACAAGGAGGACTTAAACTAAACCTGCTTGCAAGTGCCGCCGTGATATTGTCTGTTTTGGTTACTTATGTCATACATCTTGTTTCGGGAGAAGAGCTCAGCACAATGACAGGCGTTATGTCAGGTGCTGTCACCAATACTCCTGCTTTGGGTGCGGCAGAGCAAACATTCAGCGACACAATGTCTTCTTCTAACGAAAACATTGCTTTAGGTTATGCTGTTGCTTACCCTTTAGGCGTTCTTGGAATCATACTTACACCATATTTAATCAGATTCTTATGCAAAATTAAGTTAGACAAAGAAGTTGCAGAGGAAGACCCGAACAGCCATAATCACCAAATGACAAAGCTGAACATCGTTATAGAGAATCAAGGTGTGGTTGGAAAGCATCTATCTGAGGTTTTGAATCATTTTAAGTCGATGGTGGTTGTGTCAAGAATCAAACACACAGACGGAAAGGTTGAAGTGGCAAACGATGATCTCGTTTTACAATTGGGAGATACACTTAGAGTGATTACACATCAAGATAACGAAGAAGCGGTTGTGATTCTGCTCGGCAGAAAGGCCGATACATGCGAACAAGATTGGGAAACACCCGACCATACCCTTATTACAAGACGTGCAGTTGTAACAAAATCGGAACTAAACGGCAAAAAAATAGGCTCACTCAACATTAGAGCATTATATAAAGTAACTATAACACGAATCAATCGAAATGGTATAGACTTGATTGCTCAAAAGGATTTGATATTACAAACAGGAGATAGAGTAACTATTGTTGGTGAGGAAGCAAATGTTGAAAAGGTTACTGCTCTTTTGGGAAATTCTATGAAGA
>JAGBSA010000087.1 GCA_017632095.1 Bacteroidales bacterium
GGAGCCATTGAACCCTCACCGCATTGTCCTTGTTCCAAGTACTCTTCTGCTTGTTTAACAGTGATGACATCAAGAGCCATTTCTCCCGGTTTGCGGAAGTTGATATACACTTTTGGAACGTCTGTAAGGATATAAAATTCGTCTGCTCCGATTTCAACAGCTGTCAAAGCAGAAGCTAAATCCTTGTCGATTACAGCCTCAACTCCTTTTACTCCGTTTTCTTCTACAACAGGTATTCCGCCACCTCCGACAGTTACAACAATGTTTCCGTCCAACGCCAATTGCTTTACGATGTCGATATTAGTAACTTTCAAAGGCTTAGGAGAAGCTACAACTTTACGATACTTGTCACTCTTTGAGTCTTTCGCGTAAGTACAACCGTTTTCCTTAGCAAAGGCTTCTGCGTCCTCCTTTGTATAGTATGGACCTACCGGTTTAACAGGTTTTTTGAAAGCTTCGTCATTCTTATCCACTACAACCTGAGTCAAAAGTGTCAAAACGTTTCTGTCTAAGTTCTCTCTAGCGAATACATTTCTGAATCCTTGCTCGATAAGGTAGCCAATAGAACCTTGAGTCTCTGCAACGCAGAAATCCATAGGCATAGCCTCGATATCGAATTTCTTTTTGCCGGCTTCATGTTGCAACATAACATTTCCAACTTGCGGACCGTTTCCGTGTCCGATTACAAGGTTGTAGTCTTGTTTCAAAAGGCTAACCAAAGAGTCGCATGTCTCAGTTACGTTCTTTATTTGCTCTTGATATGTTCCCTTTTGACCGCTTCTCAATAAAGCATTACCGCCAAAGGCAACAACTGCTAATTTCTTCATATTACGTTTTATTGTTTATCAATCCTAAAATTAAACGGCAAAGATATGAATATTTTTTGATTTATGCTCCATTTATTCTCTATAAGAGAAGAATCAAAACATCTAATACTTTATTTTGCTTTAACGAAACGAAGTTTCAGAAAATTAAAACGAAGAAAGAATTTTCTAAAACTTGAATCTAAATTACTGAATCTTCGTTTTAATAAGACCGTATTCAAAACAGACTGAATCCACAATAAAACAGATTTTTTTGAGTTTGAAGAATATGCAGAGGAAACTTGTAAACGAATATCTAGATGTTTTCATCATCATGCTTGCTTTTGCCGGCATGATATTCTCTCATGCTTTGATGTCTTTTTCTTTGGCATTTATGGCAGTAAGATTTTTATTCGCAAATAAGCAAAGGCTGAAAGAAACTCGCAAAGACTTGTTGCTCGCTTTGCTTTCCTATTTTGCACTTATGCTTATTGCGAGTTTGTGGAGCGAAAACCTCAACGAAGCAATAAAACAACTGAATAAAAATCTTCCATTCCTCATAGTGCCATTATATTTCTTTACAATAAACCCGTTGGATAAGAAGAAGATAATCACACTTGCAGTTGGGTTTGTTTCTTTTCTCATTGTATCAAGTTTAATCGCACTAACAAGATTATATTTCTTTGATTACAATGATATACGTCAAGCCTTACCGGTTGGATCTCACATAAGATTTTCTTTATTCGTTTGTTTGACAATCGGTTTTGCCGGAATCTATTGGTTCAAACACCGAAAGGAAATAAAGACTTCCCATTCGCTCATATTGATAGCCGTGATTGTCTATTTGCTTGCCTATATAATATTATCAAGTTCTCTTACGGCTATCGTCATACTCTTTGTACTACTGCTGCCAACAAGTTTGATATATGTCAGAAAGAGGATTTCAAAAACTCTTTTCTATATTTACCTTTTCTTAGTTTGCAGTTCAGCCGCACTATTAGGAAACTATATCTATAGTTGTGCAAACGATTATTTTGTTCCAAAAGAAACGGCAAACGATACTTTGTTAATAGAAAACGGATACTATTGTTACACCGATGATGCGACCAAAAGACAGCAACAAGAGGAGCAAATGGCAAGGGGAATGCAACAATATTTGAATATAAGCAAGGATAGCCTTTTTCAAGATGGAGAATATCAGTATTCATATTTGGATATAGCTTGCAGATACTTCAATTCCAAAGGTCTTGAACGCAATTTACAAAATTGGAACCTTCTTACGCAAGAAGATAAAGAGAATATACGAAATGGAATCCCTAACTATGTTTACGCAAGTGGCAATCCATTGAAGGTAAGGCTCTATAAAACGTTCTATGGCATTGAAGCATTTCGCGTTTATGGCAAAGTAAAAGGCTCTTCCATAATTCAAAAACTCGAACTTTGGGATAAGGCAATATCGTTATCAAAAGATGAGTTGGTATGGCTTTGTGGCGTTGGTACAGGAGATTTGATTGATGAATTGAATATAAAACTGAAAGAAAACAATTCTCAAATGACAGATTGCGGATTGCGTCCTCACAATCAATTTCTAACAACTTGGATTACATTTGGCTTGATTGGCTTGGGAGTTTTTCTTGTAATGTTGTTCTATCCGGCTTTTTCAACCGAACTATATAAGAATTCATACTACATTTGCTTTATGGCAATTATTCTGATTTCGATGTTGAGTGAAGACACTTTGGATAACCAACAAGGAATCTTGCTTTTCTGTGTGTTTAATAGCTTTTTCATTTCCCTAAAAGCCATAAAAAGCTAAAAAAGGCTTACCTTTGCAAACATGAATTTTGAATTTTTCATAGCCAGAGGCTTAATAAAGCAAAAGGGAAACAACTTTTCGAAACCGATTGTCAAAATTGCGACAGTCAGCATTGCTTTATCTATTGCGGTAATGATAATTTCGATAGCTGTATTAGGGGGATTCAAAAACGAAATCAAGCACAAAATCACAGGATTCACCTCTCACATACATATATTGCCTTATTCCTTAGATGTGAATGAAAGCAGTGATGCATTCTCTTTAGGAGATAGCGAAAAGCAAAGCGTGCTTTCTCACCCTAACACTCTGCATATAGAACCTTATATACTGCAAGCAGGAGCTATAAAGACAAAAGAGAGCTTTCAAGGCGTTGTAATGAAAGGCGTTGAGAACGATTACGACAGCACATTCTTTAAGTCAAACCTTAAAGAAGGCCGTTTGCCCGATTTTTCCAAAGCAACAAGTACCGAAGTCTTGGTTTCGAAAACCATAGCCGACAAAATGAAGATAGGCTTAGGAGATAAGATAAGAGTATATTTTTACATTGGACAAACCTATAGAGTACGTCCTTTCACTGTTGTGGGAATATATGAAACAGGATTGGGAGATTACGACCAAAAGTTCCTTTTAGCTTCGGCTAAAGTTTTTCAAAAACTCAACAAATGGGGCTCTGACCAATACAGTGGCTACGAGGTAAGATTGAAAGACTTCAAAAAACTAAATCAAACAGCCGAAGAACTATATGCAACATTGCCACACGACACTACAGTTTCAACAATAGAAGAAATAGAACCGGGTTTGTTTGCATGGTTAAAACTGCTTGACTCCAATGTTGTAATGATTCTAATCGTTATGACTTTGGTTACAATCACCGCAACTTGCTCTACGCTATTGATAATGGTGTTTGAACAAACCTCTTATATCGGATTGCTCAAAAGCTTAGGAGCTAAGACTCGAAGCATAATAAAGATTTTCCTTTACAAAGCGATGTATATAATCGGCAAGGCGGTGATTTATGGCAATATATTTGCGATTTTACTATGCTTTATTCAAACAAAGTATCGCATCATTCGCCTAGACCAAGACAGCTATTACTTAGATAGTGTTCCAATGCAGCTGAATGTTTGGAGTGTTTTGGCAGTTAATGTTGGTTTAATCATCGTTTCAATGGCTGCATTGTTGATTCCGGCTCGTTCCATTGGCAATGTATCACCTGTTCTCAGCATACGCAAATCCTAAAACGAAGAAACAAAAAAGCAAAACGCTCGTTTGTCAGATTAATTCCAAGACTCACGAGCGTTTTGCTTTGATTTAACTATATGTAATGCTTACTTTACGGTCCAAATGATAACTGTATTATCGCACGCACCGCTTGCTAATTTCTTTCCATCAGGACTCCAACTCACAGTTCTAAGAGTTCCAAAATGCCCTTTTGCTTTCTGAATGCTCTCTCTGTTGTTTACGTCTCTTAGAATAACTTCCGTATCTGTTGTTGCAACTGCCAAGTGTTTTCCATCAGCATTCCAACTTACTGAATTTACAGAATAGTAATGTCCGTCCAATATTTGAGTTTTCGCTCCTGTTTTTGCGTCCCATATAATAACGTTTGCGTCGTACGCTCCACTGGCTAAGTGTTTTCCATCGGGGCTCCAACATACTGAATTGACAGTATTGGTGTGTCCTTCCAAGGTTAGGAGCTCGGTTCCTGCGTTTACATCCCATATAATGACGTTTTTATCCTTTGAACCGCTTGCTAAATATCTTCCATCGGGACTCCAACTCACTGTAATAACGCGATCGGAATGTCCTTCCAAGGTTTTTATTTCCTGACCGTTGTTTGCGTCCCATATAACGATGTCATTTTCGACTGAACCGCCTGCTAAATAATTCCCATCGGGACTCCAGCTTACGGACAAGACACGATTATCTCCTCTTTCAAGGGTTCGCACTTGCTCTCCTGTGTTTGCGTCCCATATAATAACGGTTTTATCTTCGGAACAGCTGGCTACATATTTTCCATCGGGACTCCAGCAAACCGAGATAACGTACCATCTATGTCCTTCCAAGGTTTTTAGCTTTGCACCGGTGTTTGCGTCCCATATAATAACAGTGTTATCCCACGAACCGCTTGCTAATTTCTTTCCATCAGGACTCCAACTCACAGAATATACCCATTCCGTATGTCCTTCCAAGGTCTTAGCATGTTTAATCGAAAAGAGTTCATCCTCATTCTCCGGATTGTTCTCGCAACCCACAAACAAAGCTGCAAAAATCACAAGCATCAATACTTTTATTCTATTCATTTCTGTATTTTTTTCTTGCAAAGGTAGTTGTTTTTTTTGATTAGGTAATTTTCTTTCAAAGAAATAATTTACTGAATCAAAGAGTTATTTTGTTAAATCAAAGTTTTGGAAGACTAAATCTTTGTTTCGTAAAGACAAACAAAAAAGCCGAATGTTTTTATTTGACATTCGGCTTTTTGTTTTGAAATATGTTTTTCGACTACCAAGCGAATAATGGTCTGTTTTCCATCATTGCGTTTACTTTCTTACGAGTTTCAGCAATCAATGCTTCGTTATTAACGTCAGAAAGAACAGCGTCAATCATTTCAACGATAGCTTCCATTTCGTTTTCTTTCAAACCTCTTGTAGTGATTGCAGGAGTACCTACACGGATACCTGATGTTTGGAATGGAGAGCGTGAATCGAATGGAACCATATTTTTGTTGATTGTGATGTCTGCTTTAACC
>JAGBSA010000088.1 GCA_017632095.1 Bacteroidales bacterium
AAATATTCAACTTGAATGTACCGTTGTCCGAGCTCGTTGCCCTTGCTTGCTCATTCGTTTCGATAATCACACCCTTCAATGGAATTTTCTTGGACTTGCCTTTGGTGTCCGTTTGCATCGTTGCCTCTTTCACGATTCCCGCACGGGTTTTGTATTTCGTGCTTTGGGCAAATGAAAGTCCGCCTGCAAAAAGCAGAAGACTCATGGTGATAATCGTAATCTTCTTCATTGTGTTTTCTTTATTTGTTTGATTGTTTTTATTCTTCGTTTGATTTTGCCTATTCTTTGCAAAAATACGTTTTTTTTCTGCTTTTGACAATTTTTTTCGTCGTTTAAGCATATTTTTTTTCTTGATTTCAGTAAAAAGAAAGGCTGTTTCGTTTTGAACGAAACAGCCTTTCATTAAAACAAGTTCACAATCCCCTATTTTGTAATCTTGAAACCAAGTTTCTTTATCAACTTCAAAGTACCTATAGCAGTATTTCTATCGTACTCCTTTTCGCTTTCAGGCAAGCATTCGTAAGCTACCAAACACGGATGCAACTTTTGTTCATCGTTTCTTTGCTCTCCATAAGTCCACCCTTGCTCCATTCGTGTTGCTGCCCAAACTTCGTGAACGTTTTTAGCCATTTGTTCAACCAATTCTTCCAAATCCTCACCCAAAACCACATCTTCGGTATCCACAGGTTGAGGTACATAATTCTTTTTCATAATTCAAATAATTTAATTCTCTCTTTAACGACGAATAAACATCGTTTCGTATATCAATGTTCTTATTTCCCAAAAATATTTTCAAAAATCAGGCAAATTCCTTTCTTCGTTTTATTTTGTTATATTCAAATGCAACAATACCACCTCCCAAAACAATGGTATTACTTTTTAAAATTACAACCATTACTTCCGCAAGGCTGATATACAAAAACTTTATTTCATATTTTTTTCTTATTCTAATTTGGCTCCACAGGCTGAACAGAACTTCGCATTTGAAGAATTGGCTGCTCCACACTGAGTACAAAATTTCTTATTCGTGCTTTGGGTAGTTGTATTTTCGAAATTATTTTCCGCATTTGCCTCAATAATTACATCTTGCACCACTTGCAAGGCTTTATCATCAAGTTTGGATTGTTTAACAAGTCCCCATATTTGTGTAATTGCAACTGGCCAATAAATAAAATAGGTAATTGCTAATGGTATTATTTGTTGTCCGAATATTCCAACACCGGCTTCAAACATTATATTGCCGCCTTGTGGTTGTAAACTCACTTTTAAGGCCGTTTTCATACCGAGTACGCTTTTGAAAAAGCCGCCTTTGCGTAGCGAAACGTCGCATCCGCCACTGCTTAGTTGCTCGCTTTCTACTTCATAGCCGTCTGCTTCAAATTGTTCAGTAATTCGTTGCACCATAAGCGGAATCAACGATGGCGAAGCTTGTAATAGTTTTCTTGTATTAAATGTTCCCATAGCTTATTTGTCGATTTGTTGTAATGAATGAATGTTATAAACTGCATAAAGCACGCTTGCTTCAGTCAAAAGTTCTTTTATCTCAGCCAACTGCTCATCGCTATACTTTTTATCCATTTCTTGAAGTATTGAAATCACTTTTTGAGTTTGTGTTTCCAATTCTTGTTCTGTCACTATGCCGTCTTCCATTATCTTTTTGAAAGATGGATTTTCTGCTACGGCTTCGTCAATATTTAATACTCCGTCTTGATTGAAGAACATAATGATTTATTTTTTTGATTGTTTATTTTAATTTATTTCCACAGTGTTTGCAAAACGCCCATTCTTCGTTTACGCTTTTCCCACAGTTATTACAATGTTTTACTTTTGTATTTAACTGCTCTGTTCTATTGAATTGTGCATACTGAGGCGTGTTAGCCCATCGTAAAATTTCTCTTACGCGTACTGCAGCGAAAGGATGGCTCAGTCCAAGCACCGCTGCAATTTGCAATGTTTTGTTCCAAACATTACGATTTCTTATTTGATCATACTCGTCTGCTTGTTTCGCCCACTCAATCATATTTATTGAATTGGTAAGACTTTTGGGTCCGCCTGCGAGTCTTGCCATTGTTCTTGCCACTACTTCGGGTGAGGTTACTATTGCGGCACATCTGTCACACGAAAGTTCACTCTTACGATTCCAATAGAACAATGCGTATTCCACTGGTGCGGTTAAACTTCCTAATATACCTAATGCGTCTGCTCCAATTTTAAGATAATTCGCCAAACTGTTGTATAAGACGTGCCTACATAAGATATGTCCGCACTCATGGGCGATCACGGCGTCCAATTCCTCATCATCAAGCATCTCAACCAAACCTGAGGTTACAGTAATGAAGATCTTGGTATCTCCAAAGGTGTATGCATTTGGCATAGGGTCCATTTGGAGATAGAATTCGGGCTCTTCGATTCCTAACTTCTCACATATCGGCGGTAAATGTTTGTATAGTTTTGGAAATTGCAAAGAAGAAAGTCGAATACACGAAGCCATATTGATTCCATACTGCAATTGCTCCAATCCTAACGCAAGTATCTTTTTTACCAATAAAGGTAATCCCGGTATGCTTTCAAGTTGGCGTAAAGCAGCTGCGTCTTCGGGGTGTATAAATTCTGATGGTCGTATCATAAATACTTAATTTGGATTAATCATTTCTTTGTTTAGCTGTTTTCCATTCGATAAAATCATTATAAATTTTCAGAAGTTCACTTGCAATATCTTTATCATACTCAATAGCTTCTTTATCAATTTCTTTTAACTTTTCATTTGAACAAATATTAAGGTGAGCCATATCTCCCTTTTGCTTTTCTTTTTCCTCTGGATTTTTAGATGCATCTTTTTGTTCTTCGAATGAGAGATGTCGATAGGACATTAAGAGTTGCTCAATATTCCAGCGATTATGCTCAACTTTGGCAAGAATATCTATATCTTCTGATTCGATTTTATTATCCGATCTATCGACACAACGCAACTTTGTCCACAAGGTATTAGCCGAATAAATATTTGACCAATATTTCGACATTGGAGATTTACCTTTTACATCTGTGAGGTTATTCTCTGGTTTACATTCTTGTAATCTTTTCCTTGTATTTTCGTAAACCTCACCTATTTTCCCTCCAACAAACTCTGAATTCTGTAAAATATCATCACTATAACATTTAGCAGCCATTCCGAAGGCTTTAAGTTTGTCTCCAAATGGTGAAAAGAATTTAGAATTTTCTGTTGGACTAATTGCCTTTATCAAAGCATCATCGTAGCGGTTGTAAACCAATACTTGCAATGCGTTTTTATAGATTTCCCAATCCATATTCAAGGCTGTGGCAACACATATACTAGGCTCATCTTTACAAATTGCGACAGTGAGTTTTTCAGTCTTGTTTGCATATTTTTTAATATAATCTTGAAGTTTCAATTGTGACATACTACCTTTGATGAATTCCCATTCCACATCGAGAAAGTCTCCTCCTAAGTAATCAACTCCTGAAGGTGTGTGAGTATGTATTGTTTCTAATTCTTCTTTTCCATCTTTTGCCCTTACCATTTCTTTATACGACCAATTTGACAGAGCGAATAGTCTGTCATATCTGTCGATATAGAAGTTCTTTTCCTTGTCTGCATCCTCGTCAATCAAGGTTATCTTGGTACGTTTTCCTTTTGTAACAAAATTAGGATAGTGTGCCATAAGAGCAGCTTGCGTTGCCAATGCCGTACCCATTCGTGTCATTCCGACAACAACAAGATGTACATAATTAGAATCATCTTTCTTTATACCATTCACCCCTTCCAATGGAAGATATTCATATTTTGCTTCAGGTTTTAGTTCTTTATTCACAAGAACTCTTTGAGCCCACATTTCATAATAGTAGAATGGTTTGAAATTTATTCGTTCCTTTATTCTATCACTTATTTCTGAATATTGGAATACGTTAAAGGTTGTTTGGTATTCAAACATTAATCTTACAACAAGACGATTATCTTCTTTTACTTTATTGTCTCTATCCTTTATAACTTCATATTTACTCTCATCTTTAATTTTTTCGCAAACCAAATCCAAGCATTTCATATTCATTGTGTCGTGATATGATTCCATGTCGTCGGTTCGAGATTCTTCTCCAATGATATAGACTTCTATGGCTTTATGTAGCTGCAACTGTTCAATATCTTGTTCCACATTTCTATTACCATAGCATATTATTATGTTTTTCTGTTGTTCTGTATCAAACATTGAGAACAACTTATGACGGAATTGCTCTACATCACTTGAGGTTTGTATCAATACATAAGGAAGTCTTGATATTTTTTTATTTTCCTTTTCGAAAATCTGTTCAACTATTTCACCAACCATATCACTACCTCCTATAATCACATAGTGCTTACGTCTTTTCAGAAAGCTTTTATATGGTTCCATTCCTTTTTCCCAACGTTCTTTTCTCTTATCCAACCAACTTATAATAGAGGAAACCAAAAGTCCATTCAAAAGAAACACCCCTGCAACAGCTATTAAAGCCACCCAACTTCTACCTTGAGAACTTGTAGATATATGTTGATTACCCGGATCTATGAAGTGATAATATACTATCCAAAATAAAGTTGGGTCTTTTTGAGCTTCATTTATTCCATTTTTGGGCTTTTCGGAATTCTCTTTAAAAACACCGTCTTGATAAAGCAAGAAGCGTTTATTGGTATCATAATCACAAAGACCCAATATAAAAGTAAATACAAATGGAGTGGCTAAGACAACACATACAACCTTACGAAGAAATTTACCGTTTATCAAATGCCAATCGAAATGCACCTTATTACCAAACCACAAGTAGATTGCATAACCGTAATAACAAATTCCTATTAGGAATCCAATTAAAACAGACACAATTTTCAAAAATTTACACACAAGGTTATCTGGTAAAAAAGCCGTGAATATTGAAATTAAAAGAATAATAGCAAAAATTATATCATAATTACCTTTTATCCAACGACAAGATTTACTGATTACACTCTCTTTCATACCTATTTACATTTTTTTTATTAAACATTTACAAATTGATATAAAGTTTTATCTTTATAAACCTTG
>JAGBSA010000089.1 GCA_017632095.1 Bacteroidales bacterium
AACTATATATTTGGTTGGAAGTTTATACATAATGTTTTACCGTTTTAATTCTTAAACTCAATCTTTTGTTATGCTTATATATTTTTCAAAATATCCAATGTATGACGCCAGAATAACTCTACGGTCGCAATCTCTAAGCGTTCTTCCGGAGAGTGTACGCCTCTCAATGTCGGACCATAAGAAATCATATCCATACCTTGATATTTTTCTCCTATCAAACCACATTCCAAACCTGCATGTATTGCTCTTACAACAGGCTCTTTACCGAACAATCTCTTATATGATTCAACCGCTACTTTCAATATATAGCTATCAGTATTAGGAGACCAACCCGGATAACCGTCTGTATGTTCCACATCAGCACCTGCTAACAAGAAACAACTCTCAACCCTGCTTGCTGCCGCATCTTTTGCACTTTCAAGACTTGAACGTTGAGATGTGGTTATCATAAAGTAACCTTCTTGCATTTTTACGCTTGCTAAGTTTGTTGAAGTTTCTACAAATCCCGGTATTTCGCGACTCATTGACAATACTCCGTGAGGACAAGCATACAAAACATTGAGTAGATTATCCTGACTCAACATATCAACTACGAATTCAGGCATTGGTATTGCTTCTATGCCGACTTGCATATTTGGTTCTGTTGATCGGAACTCGTATTTCAACTCATCAGAATATTTTGCTACCAATTGCTTTAAGTCTTCAGCCTCTTGTTCCATCACAACAACATCTGCGTATGCTTCTCTTGCTATTGCATTGCGAAGATTTCCTCCATCGAATTGAGCCAATCTCATATCCATTTCCTTATCTGCTGCCCACAAAATACGATTCAACAATTTGTTTGCACAACCCAAACCTTTGTTTATATCATCTCCCGAATGACCGCCTTTCAATCCTTTAACGTATATTCTGAAATAAGCACCTTGTGGAGTATCTTCTCTATCGAATGGAAGTTTTGCTAAAGTGTCGATACCACCTGCACAACCTATGAATATTTCTCCTTCATCTTCTGAATCAAGGTTAAGCAATATTCTACTCTTCAAAGCATTTGGACTCAAAGCACTTGCTCCTGATAACCCCGTTTCCTCATCTACTGTGAATAAACATTCGATTGGTCCGTGTTCAATGTCGTTTGCATCCAATATTGCAAGAGCTGTGGCAACTCCAATACCATCATCTGCTCCCAATGTGGTGCCATCAGCCATCAACCACTCACCTTGTAAAACCGGAACAATGGCATCTTTATCGAAATCGAAGACTTTGTCGCTGTTTTTCTCACAAACCATGTCTATATGCGACTGTAAGCATACCCAAGGTTTGTTTTCCATTCCTGAAGTAGCTTGTTTACGGATTATAACATTACCTATTTCATCTCTTTCATGCTCCAAATTTCTTTCTTTCGCCCAAGCAAGCAAATACTCAGTCATTTTCTCTTCACGTTTCGAAGGTCTAGGAACTGCTAATATTTCTTCAAAAAATCTAAATACGCCTTCAGGTTTCAAACCTTTCAATACATTGTTTTGTGTCATCTCTTTATGTCTTGTTTTTTTATTAGTTACTTCTTTATTTTGCAGCCTCAAAGATACAACTTTCCTCAAAATAGGCAATCGATTTTCTAAAAAATAACTCGACAAACAGTAAAAAATTATTTTTTCGCAATATTAAAACACTCAAATAAGGTTTCGGTTTTCTAAAACCTTGTTTTAATTTCCTAAAATCAAGTTCTAATTTTCTAAAACAAGCTTTTATTTCACCTAAGATAAAGACATAAAAAAAAGAGTAAGCCTTTCGACTTACTCTTTCTTATCTCTATCGAATGTATTTCTTAATTCGCATTAGGTGTTGCTGTTGGTTGAGCTGTTGGCATTGCAGGTGCTTTTTGTGCAGGCACGGTTGTCTTTATTGCATTAGGGTCTAATTGAGTTCCTGCAGTGTTTTCTACATCTGTTCTACCAGGTGTGAAAGCTGTTGCTACAAGACACAACAACAACATAACACATGCCAATGTCCATGTTGCTTTTTCCAAAAAGTCTGCAGTCTTTCTAACTCCCATTACTTGATTTTGTGATGCAAAATTGGCTGCTAAGCCTCCTCCTTTTGAGTTTTGCACCAATACAACTATTGCCAACAATACGGCAACTACGATAATCAATACTGTTACAAATACAAACATTTCTTAATCTTATTTTTTGTGTTATTTATTCTGTTTCTAATTCGCTAATTCGAGATGCAAAGTAAACACTTTTTTTTGGATTATCAGCTAAAAGTTGACGATAAATTTGCAAAGCCTTCTCTTTGTTTCCTTGTTTTAGGTATATTTGAGCCATTGTTTCGGTTACGATTTTGAAGTCTGAGTTTGCCGATTTCTTAATTATACTTTCAATCGCACCACTTTCCCAATTCTCATCGACATCTCCTGCTTTAGGATTCTCTATCTTCAAAAATCTCTTTCTAACCTCTTCTTTGGTCGGATTTTCTGACAGATCTGGTTCTCTGTAGCTATTTATCTCATCTAATATATTAGGTTTAGTTTCTATCAGAGGCTTTTCTTCTTGTTTTATCTCTTGAATCTCTTGCAAAGGCTTAGCCATAGGTCCTGACACTCTCAAAGGACGCTCCATAAAATCTTTCAAAGCAGTTCTTTCAGAAACGTAAGCAGCAGCCAAAAGCAAGCATTTACCTTTGTTTTGATTGTTCAAAACAGCCGAAAACTTCGCTGCATAAACATGAAGCACTGAAGAATAAGGGTATTTTTCAATCAATCTTTCAACATTTATAAGGTTCATCAAATCAATTTGCGACTCCCCTATTTCCAATATGTCATTCAACTTTCTGTCCATGCAGATTCAACTGTATAAAATCGTGTTCTAACTAATTACTATATGTTTTTTAATTCCATACAAGTTGCAAAGGTAGTAAAAAAACTTAGTTTTCGAAGTCATTATCAATATAAAAATAGAATAAATTCAAAAAAAAGCACTTCAAGTGTTTCTTTTTCAAAAATTTGTCGTACCTTTGCACCTCAAAAACAAACAAACAAGAGATGAAAAGAACATATCAACCTTCACGCAGAAAAAGAGTAAACAAGCACGGTTTCAGACAAAGAATGTCAACCGCAAATGGTAGAAGAGTTTTAGCCGCAAGAAGAGCTCACGGCAGACATAAACTTACCGTTTCAGACGAAAGATAGTTTACTGCTCTTTAATCGAGAGAACAAAAATCGAGAGATATTTGCGAGAAGCATTGAGGTTTTCCAATGCTTCTTTTTTTTGATTTTACAATTCAAACAATGAAGTTAAAGAAAACAAAAGCTAAATTATTGTTTGAGCAAGTTGAAATTCTCGAAGCAGCAGCCGAAGGAAACTCTATAGCGAAAGTGGACGACATGGTAGTGTTTGTCCCATTTGTTGTACCCGGAGATGTTGTTGATTTGGAGGTTTACCGCAAGAAAAAGAACTTTGCTCAAGCCAAAGCAATCAAATTCCACAAGTATTCTTCACTCAGAGTAGAGCCAATGTGCGAACACTTTACACGTTGTGGAGGTTGCAAATGGCAAACCATGGATTACCAAAGCCAAGTCTTTTACAAGCAAAAACAAGTCAAAGACAATTTGGAACGAATTGCCCATTTGGATTGTTCCAATATGCTTCCGATATTACCATCAGAGAATCAAAAAGAATATCGTAACAAATTAGAATATACCTTTTCAACAAAGAGTTGGAAGGAAGTCTATGACAAAACAGTAGAAGATCAAGGTGCATTCGGCTTTCATGTACCCGGTTTCTTCGATAAAGTATTGGAGATAGAATATTGCGGATTGCAAAAATCGCCTTCGAATGAGATAAGAAATCATTTAAGAGAATATTGTCGCAATCGCCAACTTCCATTCTACGATATAAGAAATCATCAAGGCTTGATGCGAAATCTTATCATCAGAACAAGCACCACGGGTGATTTAATGGTGGTTGTGGTTTTTGCAATGCAGAGTGAAGAAATTATTCCTTTGCTTGAAGAAATCAAAATCGAGTTTCCACAAATTACATCTTTAATGTATTGCGTCAATGAGAAGTTTAACGACACCCTTGGCGACCAAGACATAATGCTATACAGCGGAAAAGACCACATAGAAGAAGTAATGACAACTTTTGATGGCGAAGGGCAATTACGATTCAAGATAAGACCAAAAACCTTTTACCAAACCAATTCTGCACAAGCCGAAAGACTTTATCACCAAGCAGCAGAATTTGCAGGCATAACCAAAGATGACATCGTTTATGACCTATACACAGGCTGTGGAACGATAGCTAATTATGTTGCAACGATGGCTAAAAAAGTTGTAGGCGTAGAATACGTTGAAGATGCAGTAGAAGACGCACGCCTAAACTCAGAGTTCAACAACATAAACAACACAGTATTTTACGCAGGTGATATGGCAAAGATACTAACCGAAGACTTCATAAAAGAAAACGGGAAACCGGACGTCATAATCATCGACCCACCACGAGCAGGTATGGCAGAGAGTGTTATAAATCAAATATTGGAAACACAGGCTCGCAAGATTGTTTACATATCCTGCAATCCTGCACCACAAGCAAGGGACTTAATGCTATTGACAACAAAATACGAAATCGGAAGAATAAGACCTGTCGATATGTTCCCTCATACACATCACGTGGAAAACATAGTTGAATTGATATTAAAATAAAACATAGTTATGGATTACAATTTCAGAGATACGGAGTCAAAATGGCAAAAATTCTGGGCAGATAACAAAACCTTTAAGGTAGAAATAGACACCACCAAGCCCAAATATTACGTATTAGATATGTTCCCTTATCCATCAGGAGCAGGACTTCACGTTGGACACCCACTGGGATACATTGCCTCAGACATCTTTTCGAGATACAAACGCTTGCAAGGCTTCAACGTACTTCACCCAATGGGATACGATTCTTACGGTTTACCTGCAGAGCAATACGCAATCCAAACAGGGCAACACCCAGCCATCACAACCGAACAAAACATCAATAGATACAGACAACAACTTGACATACTCGGACTTTCATACGACTGGGACAGAGAGGTAAGAACATGCGACGAAGGCTACTATAAATGGACACAATGGACCTTTCTGCAACTTTTCAACAGCTACTACTGCAACGACTGCAAGAAAGCACGTCCTATATCAGAACTTGAAGACATCTTTTCAAAGCAAGGCAACGGCGGAGAAAACGCAATAAATGCAGCACACTCAGATTGCGAAACCTTTACCGCAGAACAATGGAACTCTTTCGACGAAATGAAAAAGAGCGACTTGTTAATGAACTACCGTTTGGCTTATTTGTCAGATTCAATGGTTAATTGGTGTAGCGAATTAGGCACAGTATTAGCCAATGATGAAGTTGTAAACGGAGTGTCTGTAAGAGGCGGTTATCCTGTTGAAAGAAAGAAAATGCGTCAATGGAGTTTGAGAATCACAGCATACGCAGAGCGATTACTCGAAGGCCTAAACGATTTGGATTGGACAGACTCTATCAAAGAGATTCAAAGAAACTGGATAGGCAAAAGCCGAGGAGCAAGCCTTGAATTCAAAACAGAAAGTGGCGAAGCCTTAGAAATATTCACTACAAGAGCCGACACTATCTTCGGAGTTACCTTTATGGTGCTTTGTCCTGAGCACGAAATGATTTCATCTCTCACAACTGCCGACAGAAAACAAGAAGTTGAAGAATATGTTACTTGGGCAAAGAATCGTAGTGAGAGAGAACGCCAAAGCGAAGTGAAGAAAGTGAGTGGTGTATTCACAGGAAGCTATGCAATTCACCCATTTAGTGGAGAGAGAATCCCAATTTGGGTATCGGATTATGTGCTTGCAGGATATGGAAGCGGTGCAGTGATGGCAGTACCAGCTCATGACAGCAGAGACTTTGCCTTTGCTCGCAAATTCAACCTTCCAATCGTTCAAGTCGTAGTACCAAACGGAGAAGAGGAATCAAACATCGACACTTGGCAAGAAAGCAAAGACAGCAAAGCAGGTAAGTTGATAAACTCCGATTTCTTGAACGGATTAGATGTAACCGAAGCAATAAAAGCAGCAATCCAAAACATCGAAGACAAGAAAATAGGATTCGGCACAACTAACTACCGATTGAGAGATGCTATCTTCTCACGTCAAAGATATTGGGGTGAGCCTTTCCCTGTTTATTACAAAGACGAGATTCCTTATCCTATTGATGAGAGCGAACTACCTTTGCGTTTACCTGAAGTAGATAAATATCTTCCAACAGAAAACGGCGATGCTCCACTTGCAAGAGCAAAGAATTGGAACAACAAAGACGGATATCGTTACGACTACAATACGATGCCGGGCTTTGCAGGCTCAAATGCCTACTCTATTCGTTACATGGACCCAAAGAATAACGAAGAATTTGTTTCAAAAGCTGCCAACGAATATTGGGAAAATGTCGATTTGTATGTCGGAGGCAGCGAACACGCAACGGGACACTTGCTTTACTCACGCTTTATCTGCAAATTCCTTTTCGATATAGGCGTTGTATGCAAAGACGAACCTTACAAGAAACTCATCAATCAAGGAATGATTCAAGGCAAAAGCCAATTCGTATATAGAATCAAAGGAACAAACAAATATGTATCCTTGAATCTGAAAAACCAATACGAGACCGACCCGATTCATGTCGATATAAGCCTTGTCGATAACGACGTTTTAGACATCGAAGGACTTAGAAAATGGAGAGCAGACTTTGAAACAGCAGAATTTGAACTTGAAGATGGTAAATACATCTGCGGAAGCGAAGTAGAGAAAATGAGCAAAAGTCTTTACAATGTGCAGAACCCTGATGACTTAGTTGAGAAATACGGAGCCGATACATTGAGATTGTACGAAATGTTCCTTGGACCAATCGAACAATCTAAGCCTTGGGACACCAAAGGCATTGAGGGAGTAAGTCGATTTGTTAGAAAATTCTGGTTACTAAGCCACACAGAAGACCAACTCAACATAAGCGAAGAAGCGGCTTCAAAAGAAGAACTCAAAACTCTTCACAAGACAATTAAAAAAGTACAAGAAGACATCGAGCGATTCTCACTCAACACAGCCGTATCAACCTTTATGATATGCGTAAACGAACTTGGAGCAATGAAGTGCAACAAACGAGAAATCATCGAACCGCTTACGATACTTCTTTCACCATTTGCACCACACGTTTGCGAAGAAATATGGGAGCAACTCGGCCACAAAGAAAGCATCAGCTTTGCAAAATTCCCAGTCTTCGACCCAAGCGTATTGGTAGAAAGCAGTTTCAAATACCCTGTTTCAATCAATGGAAAGACCAGAACAATGATTGATTTTCCTCTTGATGCAACAAAGGAAACGATAGAGCAAGAAGTATTGAAGAATAGCGATGTTCAAAAATTCTTGGACGGCAAAGCAGTGAAGAAAATCATCTTTGTACCGAAGAAAATCATCAACATAGTTGCATAATACGAGCAAAGAACAAAACACATACACAAAGCAAAACGGCGTATCTTGATTTGAAGATACGCCGTTTTTTGTTTTATAATACAAAAATCAAAAGGTGTTCAAATAAATCTTAGAAGTAAATATCTCTTTCGCCGTTATCAATCTTGCAAAGGTTATCCTCAATCTTTGGAAGCAAATCAGGCTTACCTACTTCGGCAAACATAGATTTTATAAGTTCCTTTCCCTTCAATCGAAGTGGCTCCGAAGCAAAATCCTGCAAATATTCGTTAAACGTAAACATCGCATTAGGCAAGCAGAACTGCTTAATCAAGCCCGGCTTTGCAAGATCCATGAAATCACCTCCCACTCTGTGCTTACGATAACAGCCTGTGCAGAACGACGGAATGTAACCCGCATCGACCAAAGACGCAATCACCTCTTCCAAAGTCCTGTGATCTCCTGTCGAAAACTGAGTTCCCGTTCCTTCTTCCTCGTGAGCGTAACTACCGGGGTTCGTTTTACTTGCCGCAGATATTTGACTAACACCGTATTTTATCAATTCATTTCTCATAGCGTCGCTTTCACGAGTCGAAAGTATGATACCGGTGTAAGGCAATGCGATTCTTATGATAGCAACCAACTTCTTGAAATCCTCATCACTCACAGGCATAGGAATGTTTTCAGCAGTCGGAGCTCCTATTGCAGGTTCCATTCTCGGTACAGAAACAGTATGAGGACCGCAACCAAAGCAACGTTCCAAGTGATTTGCGTGTTCAATCATCGCAAGCACCTCAAAACGATAGTCAATCAATCCAAACAAAGCACCGATTCCCACATCATCGACACCACCCTCCATAGCACGATCCATAACCGTCAATCTGTATAAATAATCCGCCTTAGGAGTTCCCGCAGGATGAAAATCGCTATACTTCACTTGGTCATACGTCTCTTGGAAACAAACATAAGTACCTATCTTTTCAGCTTTCAAACGAGCAAAATCCTCAACTTCCATCGGTGCAAGCTCAACATTGATACGTCTGATGTAGTCTTTGCCGCCACGTTCCCTCACTCCGTAAGTCGTTCTTATCGCTTCGACCATATAATCCGTACCATTCTTGTTGTTCTCTCCGCAAATCAACAACGCCCTCTTGTGTCCCTGTTTCAATAAAGCAGAAGTTTCTTCGGCAATCTCTTGCATAGTAAGAATCTTTCGCTTAATCAGATGATTATCCTTTCGGAACGAACAATACGTACAGTTATTCATACACACGTTGCCGGTGTAGATTGGAGCGAAAAGCACCAAGCGTTTGCCGTAAATAGCTTCCTTCACCGTCTTTGCACACTCCATTATTTGGTGTATTTGTTGCCCATCTTCAACCCTTAACAAAGCAGCAACATCATACAAATCCAAGCCCTTCAACTTCAAAGCCTTGTTCAATATATCATCGACCTCGGTTTGCGAAGGCTTCTTTCCCTCAATCAAACCATAGAGTTTGTCTCTATCGATAAAGTTTTTGTTTCTTTCTTCTATATTCATGATTAAGCGTTTTTTATTTTCGACAAAATTGATCTTACCTCTGTATTCTCTAAACGTCCGAGAGCACCGGTCAAAGCATTGATTTTATCCATCGGAGCTTCAATTATCAACGTTATGATAAAGATTCCCCTGTCGGCAAAGGGCAAACCCTGTCGAGCCAATATGAAATCGCCATAGTCGGAGATGAGTTTGTTCACCCTTTCCGCCACGCTTCTTTCTTGAATCACAATACTGATTGTACCTATCCTCTTTTCCATCAGTTCAACTTTTGGATCAGACCATTGAATTAACTAATTAGAACAAGCATTTGCATCAATCGTTCAACCAAGCCCGACTTTTGGAAATGCCGATGCAAATTTAGCAATAAAAGATGAAAAGCCAAGAAAAACCAAACAAAAAATTATTCATACCTGAATAAAGTGTATTTTTTCTTCTCAAAATACCGACGAAATAAAACGAAGAAACAATTTTCTGATTCTTTGTTTTATTTTCCTGAAATCAAGATTCAATTTTCTGATTCAAAGACTTAGTTTCACTATATCTCTTAATTCGCTCTCACAAATCCACAATAGTAGAAATTAAATTAGTCTTTTAGATAGAAGTTTTAGAGAATTATAATCCAATTATCTTATTTTATTGTTTAATTCCTTGTGCAAATTTCAGCCAATCCTTATTTGAAATAGCCAAATCAAGTTTTTCGCCTT
>JAGBSA010000090.1 GCA_017632095.1 Bacteroidales bacterium
CGATTTTTCTGAACAAGCCGGAGAATAAAAGTTTGAGTGCAACGGAAGAAATTGATAAGTTGATTGAATTTTTGAAAAACAAAGGTAAAGGCGAAACTTGTTCAAATGAAGTTAAGGAATCAGTTTTCAGAAGCATAGAAAAACTTACTGACTTCAAACAAACGATAGACTTTATCAAAGAAGAATTGCCCGAAACCTTTATTCGCAAAACCATATTGAGATTATTGCAAAAGCAATCGATGCCTTTTGAGTCTGATTCTATAAATGGTGTTCAGATAATGGGCTTATTGGAAAGTCGAAACTTGGATTTTTCGCACGTTCTTTTGCTTTCGGCAACTTCAACTCAACTTCCGGGCAGTGTAAACTCCATTACATTTATCTCAAACAGCCTTAGACGTGCCTTTGGTTTGACAACAGACGACCGAAAGCTTGCCGTATATGCTTATTACTTTTACAGATTGCTCCATAACGTAAAGACAATAGATATAATCTACAACTCAGTATCTTCAAGCAAAGATAACGAAGAGTTAAGTTGCTTTGTACAACAGCTACGATTGGAATTAGACAAACAGGTCTCAATGCAGACTTTATCATTTGAAACTCCGAAGAATGAAATACAAATAACAATTCCTGCAAAAGAGAAATCAACGATAGAGGACATTATTTCAGAGAAATGTAATATGGAAAACGAAAAATCTTTTTTCTCTCCATCTTTCTTAAACAGTTATTTGAGTTGTCCTCTTCAATTCTACTACGATAAAATCAAGGAATTAAAACCATCTGAAGAAGAAGAAGATTTACAATATCTTGCATTCGGTTCATTGTTTCATAATTCTGCCGAGTTGTTTGAAAAAAGCAATAGAGAAAAATCTTATGAAGATTGTATAGAAGAGGGTTTAGAAAAGATAAATCTTGAACAGCGAGCTATCATAAAGTCATTTCACAAAGAACTTGTAAGGAATTATCTTTTTGGATTGGCAGAATACGATAAACAAAATCAAGAAAGAAAATTCCAAAACGCCGAAGTAAAAATCTATAACGCCATAACAATAGACGGAATTAAAGTTAAATTCGGAGGAATCATAGATAGAATAGATTTGGAAGGCGAAACGCTTGTTCTTAGCGACTATAAGACCGGTGGAGATGAAGAATCGTTCAAATATATTGAAGACTTGTTCGATTCAAAAAAAGAAAATAGAGCTAAATATCTTTTTCAGATTTTCTTCTATGCTTGGTTGCTTTGGGAGAAAACTGAAATCGACATAGGCGAAAAAAAGCTTCGTTTCAACAAAAACAAAATCAAAGTTCAGATAATCTACGTTCACAAACTCCTATCGACAAAATACAAAGTTAAAACATACGAATATAATGCTGAAATTCACAAAGATTTTGATGAATGTATGAAAAAACTTATTAAAAACTTATTCGATACTGACGAAACTAAGGTATGGAAACCTCAACCTAAGGAAAATATTTGCAAATATTGCGATTATCAAACTATTTGCTCAAACCCAAAAAACGAAGAACAAAATGATTAAATTCGATTCTTTTTCCCTTAATAACGGTCTTCGTGTTATTTTGAACAAAGACGATAAGACTCCATTGGTTGCTGTAAACATATTGTACGAAGTTGGAGCTAAGAACGAGAATCCAAATGCTACGGGCTTCGCTCACCTTTTTGAACATTTGATGTTTGCAGGTAGCAAACAGTTTCCAAGTTATGACGAAGCTGTTCAAATAATGGGAGGCGAGAGTAACGCTTTTACCAATAACGACTTTACGAATTACTATCTTACCTTGCCAGCAGAATTTCTTTTTCACGCACTTCGCTTGGAGGCAGACAGAATGCAGCATCTCAATATCAACACTAAAAGTCTTGAAGTGCAACGTAAGGTTGTTATAGAGGAGTTTAAGCAACGCTATATCAATCAACCCTATGGGGATTTGTGGAAAGAGATAAGACAACTTGCATATAAGCAACACCCATATCAATGGCAGACAATTGGAAAAGAGATTTCGCATATAGAAAATGCAACATTGGAGCAAGTAAGTGAATTTTACGACAACTACTATCAAGCATCAAATGCAATACTTTCCATATCCGGAAATGTAAATATTGATACGGTGAAAGCTAATCTTGACTCTACTTTTGGGAAAATACCATATAAGAAAACCATATTTCAACCCTATGAAATGGAAGCTAAACAGACCGAAGTGCGTCAAAATACCGTATATCGAGATGTTCCTTCTAGTGTGATATGTCTTATTTTCCCTATGAGCGATCGAAAAAGCAGTCTTTATTATTCTCAAGACCTTTTGAGCGATGTGCTTTCCAATGGCAAGAGTAGCAGAATGTATAAATCACTTGTTGTAGATAAGAAACTGTTTACAGAAATCAATGCATTCATAAGTGGAGATGACGATCCAGGTCTTTTCATTGTCATGGGTAAATATTGTGAGGGTGTAGCAATTCAAGAAGGTGAACAAGCAATATGGGAAGAACTTAAAGCGATTTGCGACAATCCCGTAACGGAAAAAGAGTTGCGTAAGATGAAGAATAAAAACGAGGCGAATTATCTTTTTTCCAATATGAAGATTTTAGATAAGGCTCAAAATCTTGCTTATTACGCTCATTTGAATCTTGCAGACAACATAAACAAAGAAAGAGATTTTTACGAAAATGTAAGCATCAATGATTTGCAACAAGCAGCAAGAGAAATGTTTTTAGAAAACAATTATTCAGTATTATATTATTTGAAAATAGAATCAAAATGAAAACTAACAAAATCGGAAAAATGTTACCTATGTTCTCGGTAACGTTATTGTTCTTTATGTGGGGATTCATCACATCTTTGAATGACATTCTTATTCCCTACTTAAAATCAGTTTATTCTTTGTCCCACTTTGAAGCAAACATAGTTCAGTTTGCATTTTTCATAGCTTACTTTGTGGGTTCTTTTATTTTCTACCTTCTATCGAAAAAAGGTAAGGATACAATAAGTCTTTATGGCTATAAAACCACACTTGTGATAGGACTTTTGGTGTCTTCGGTCGCTTGTTGTGTGTTCGCACTTTCGGCATACCTTGAAATGGGCTTCGGGGTCTTTCTTATAGCGTTGTTTATGTTAGGTTTAGGACTTACATTCTTACAAATAGCAGGCAATCCATTTGTTGCACTAATTGGAAATCAAGATACAGCATCTTCTCGTTTGAATCTATCTCAGGCATTCAACTCTTTGGGAACAACACTCGGACCTGCAATAGGCGGATACTTGATTTTCTCGTTCTTTATGGATAAAGAAGCAACTTCAGCCTCGGGAGTAATTCTTCCTTATTTGTTTTTGTCACTTCTATTACTTGTTTTAGCTATCTTCATCGGCATTGTGAAAATAAATATTCAAATAGAAGAGACTTCAAAACAAGAACACAGCAACTCAATCTTCTCTTACCCTTACGTTGTTTTAGGAGCCTTAGGTATATTCTTCTATGTAGGAGCAGAGGTTGCAGTAGGTAGCAACATCGTTTCTTATTTGAAAGAAACAACTCAAATGCCTGAGGTATTAGCATCGGCATATCTTTCATACTATTGGGGAGGTGCTATGATAGGTCGTTTCCTTGGCTCGGTAAGTCTTAGCAAGATAGACATCAAAAAGAAGTTCCTTTATATGCTTTTGTTGGCTGCTGGAGGTTTTGCAGTGATTTATTTCACCAATTACAGTCTTAACGGATTGTCTTTCTCTAATGTGGCAATATTTATCGGCTTTATATTGGCTAACTTCCTTGCATTCTACCTTGGAAAAGGTATTCCATCACGCTTATTGGCTATTTTTGCATTGTTAAATATCGTTTTGTTAGCATCTGGTATGCTTTTGAGCGGTCCAATTGCAATTTGGTCATTGCTGGCAATTGGATTGTTCAATTCAATTATGTGGTCTAATGTTTTCACTCTTGCAATTGATGGATTGGAAAATCGTACTGCGGAAGCATCTTCAATACTTATTATGATGATACTTGGAGGTGCGGTATTACCTCCTTTGCAAGGTATGCTTGCTGACTGCATCGGCATACGCTTGTCGTTCTTTATTCCTATGATTTCTTATATCTATCTGCTTTTCTATGGAATTGCAGGTTGTAAAATCGGGAAAAACAGAAAGTAAATTCTAATTAAATACATCAAAAACGGGCATCGAGAGAATACTATTCAAAATCGATGCCCGTTTTTTCTTTGTTTCAGAAAATTAAAACTTGAATCTGATTTTCTAAAATCAAGTTTCAGCAAATTGAAATCAAATTTCAGTCATGCTAAAACGAAGATTTATTTATCCCAACAATTCTTTTACGATTGCTGAAACAAGTTTGTTGTCTGCTCTTCCTGCGAATGCTTTTTGTGCAGCACCCATTACTTTTCCCATATCTTTCATTGAACTTGCTCCTGTCTCAGATACTATGTTTTGTAATGTAGTTCTGATTTCTTCTTCGCTCATTTGCTCAGGCAGATACGCCTCAATAACAGATTGTTGATAAGCTTCATCTTCGTACAAGTCCATTCTGTTTTGTTGTTTGTACAATTCAGCAGACTCTTTTCTTTGTTTTACCAGTTTTTGAAGGCATGCTATTTCAGCCTCTTCGCTGATTGCTTCTCCCGAACCGTTGGTTTTTAACAACAAAACTGCAGATTTGATTGCTCTTAGTGCATCTAATTTTCTTCTTTCCTTTGCTAACATCGCCGCTTTGATGTCTGCGTTGATTCTTTCTTCCAATGTCATAACTACTTCCTTTTTATGTTTTGTTTATATCTTATTTCCTTTTATTGATTCCAAGCCTTGTTCTATTTCTTTTTGAATCTGTAACAGTTGTTTGGCACTTA
>JAGBSA010000008.1 GCA_017632095.1 Bacteroidales bacterium
ATGCAGATAAAGAAAAAGTTTTTGCTTATTTTCTTTTTTGCGACTAAATCAATCATCTTATCAAGCATATCCCCATCTCCTGCTATCACAAAGATAAAATTCTCGTCGCATTGCAAGATTTTATCTGCTGCCTCCACAAAATAATCTGGTCCCTTTTGATATGTAACTCTTCCTATAAAACTTACTATCTTTTTATCTAAGAAATTATTTTCCATAATAGGATTTTGATTTTGTGATATTACACCATTGTGAACGCAAACTACCTTTTGTTCATTTTGAAAATACTTTGAGATTACTATCTTGCGAGTAAATTCGCTTACACAGACAATTAAATCTGCAGCCTCCATACCCTGTCGTTCCATTTCGTACACTCGCTGATTCACACTCTTTCCACTCCTATCATATTCCGTTGCATGAACATGAACAATCAAAGGTTTACCGCTTATTTTCTTTGCAATCTCACCTGCTTTGTAACATAGCCAATCGTGAGCGTGTATTACATCAAACTCTCTCTGCTTTGCAATACTTCCGGCAACAAAAGCATAACGTTCAACCTCTTCAAATAATCCCTCACCATATCCTCCTTGTAAATCAAATCTAAAATCTGATGTTATATCTCTTGATTTCGTTTCGCTAAAACTTTGTTTCAATAAATTAGAACTTCGTTTTATTTTATTAAAGCTTCGTTTTATTCTGCCGGAATAAGCCTCTTCACTTTCGTATGGCAACATGGCACTATCTACTTCTAATAATTGTACATTATCATGAAGAAACTCTACCTCTTTTCTTGTAAGTGAATTTACTATCTGACTTGCCGATGTCATATTTGCACCACTCGACGGTTCATCTCCAAACAAACGAGGAACAACAAAGTCGATTGAAACGCCCAAATCGCTTAAGGCTTTTGTCAAACCAAAACAAGCCGTTCCTAATCCTCCTGAAATATGTGGTGGATATTCCCATCCAAACATCAACACTTTCATAGCAACAATCCCTTATTCGTTTTTATATTTGTCAATCAAATATTTCATTCTGCAAACCTCTGCCACACTCCACGCTTGTGAAATACTTCCACCAGGTTTGTAAGGAGGGTTGCCGTCATATACCTCTGCAATACTGCCTACGCAATAATCAGTAAGTATATTACCGAATTGACGATATAATTGTTCAATATAATGCACGGCATTGTTGCCATAAACATTGAAATATGCCTCAGAAAATGCACCAATAAGCCAAGCCCACACCGTACCATTATGATATGCGTAGTCTCTTTCGTATTGATTTCCTCTGTAAACAGGGTGATAATTCGGAGATGTTGGAGATAGCGTACGCAATCCGTAAGGTGTTAGTAATTCTTGCTTAACCTTTTCTACAATCAATTGACGTATTTTAAGGCTTAGACAAGTATATGGCATACTTACTGCAAATATCATGTTACATCTTACAGAGAAATCTCTATCCATTCCATTCACACAGTCTGCTAGATAACCTTTTTCTTTGTCCCAAAAAGTAGATTTGAAACTGCTAGGAAAGACAGAAGCAAATTCATCCCATTTTGCACACTCTCCATCTGCACAAGCGATATCTGCTAGTTCGCGATAGAACATTACTGCATTATACCAAAGGGCATTTATTTCCACAGCATATCCGCTTCGTTTCGTAACTGGTTCCCCTTCAACTATCGCATCCATCCATGTTAATGCTTTTCCCTCTTGCGATTGCCACAAAAGGAAATTACTATCCATTCTGACATTATTCGTTCCTTCTTCAAACGTGTCAAGAATTTGTTTCATTGTAGATGAATATAGGTTCCATACCTCTGTTCTTGCATCGTTTATATAGGCATATTGTTGCAAACACCAAAAGAACCACAAAGAAGCATCAACACTATTGTAAGCAGATTGGATTCCTGAACCTATATTTGGGAAAAAGCCATCTCTGAAATCAGACAATTCGCTATCGATAGCCATTTTGAATATACGCCAATCGTCAATTGCCAAACAAAGCCCTGGTAATGATATAAACGTATCACGTCCCCACCTTCCGAACCATGGAAATCCTGCAACCACATCAACAATTGTTCCTTTTCTTGCAAAGAACATTCGTGCTGCTCTTCTCAATACATCTTCCATCGTTTCAACAGGAAATCGAAAACGGGTTTCCTTAACAAAATCTTGACTCAAAAGGAATGGATTTGCCTCTTCTACTCCACATGACACAAATACACTCTCTCCTTGACTAAGATTTATTGTGAATTTTCCTGGAGATAGCAAATCTTCTAGATAATCGTATCCTCGTTCTTTTTCGTTTATATATTCAAAATCATAATACCAATAAGGCTCATGCTGATATCCAACCTTCTTTGAAAACTGTAAATAGAGAGAAGTGTATTCTTTATACATTTTATAGCGAACTCCTTGTGAGGTATTCTCGTAAGAGGTATTGGCATTATCGTTTGCTTTTGACAAACGGTGAATCTGACGAAAGGCAAGCAGTGGCATTAACTCCAAATCCACATCTTCGTCCGACTGTTCCAAAGTATATTTTATCAAAAGCCTATCTAGCTTCTCTTGGAAAAGCATCTGCTTAACCAAAACAATGTTTCCAACTCTATAAACATGGGTTGGCAATACTCCTAATTCGTATGATTCAAGATATTTATGTCCCTTAGGATTGTAAACTCCGTCCTTATAACGATGCAATGCCAAATGAAATGCTTGATTGTTTTGAATCAGAGTTTCATCTAAGGAAGAGAGTAAAACGTGATTTGTATCGTCTATCTTAGGTTGAGGAACTATTAACAGCCCATGGTATTTGCGAGTATTGCAACTTGGCAATGTAGTACAAGAGTAAGCATTGGAGATATTGGCTCTTAGAACCTCTCTCTGCAATGAATACTCTAGATTTGTGAGTTCTTTCTTTGTAAACAATATCTTTTCCATCTGCTTTACCTATCCTAAAAGCGACTTAATCTCTTTAAGTGAAAAAATCTTCAAGCCGAATGCTGCCAAAACAAATAGCAATAATGTTATGATTATCTTAAAAATCCAATCCATATTCACAAAGGCAAAAACTGTATAAGACAAAATTCCTACCACCAAAATATAAAATAAGATTTTCAAACAATAATTCCACTCAAATTTTATACCAAATATCTTCAACGCAAGCCATGCTTGTAGTATTGCTGTAAGAGTTTGAACTACCAAACTCGTAATTGCTGCTCCGTCTTGTTGAAACAATGGAATCAAAACAAAGTTCAAACCTATGTTCATCAGCATTCCAAGTCCTGCAACCAAGTTCAAATATTTCAAAGAGCCATTTGCAGTCAAAAGAGTTCCGAATATATAAGTCATAGATATGGGAATAAAACAAAAACTCAGCAAACGGTAAACACTAGCACTCTCTTCCACATGTTTATCATAAAGCAACATCATCAGTTCTTCGGAATAAAGCAAACTCACACTTACGAATCCCAATGTCAATATCAAAAGTAAATGAAACGCTGCACCAATAACACCATTAAGACTCTTGTTTTCTTTTATCATCTTGGAAAATAGCGGCAATAATATCACCGAAAACAAATAGGAAACCATATTTGCAGAATCTACAAGACGGAATCCAGAAGCATAAATCCCTGAACTCTTACCATTATCATCAACAAGCGACAAAAGCATTACCGAATCCATTCTATTATAACAAGCCATCAACAAACCCAATACTGCAAATGGTAATCCATCTCTTAGTATCATAAAGTCGAAAGCCTTATTTACTTTCAATTTGACAAAACCTGTACTTCTCAAACACACAATCAAAGCCACCAAGAAGGTGATAAACATTGTCAAAAACTGAATATAAACCATGTATTCTATGCTAAAATGAGCCCTTAAAGTAGGATTCCAAAGCATAAAACTACAAATCAATATCAGCAAACTTCTATCAAGAACAGATATTATGCTATCTGTCTTAAACATCATCAAACCTGTGATATTGCTTCTAAAATAAGCGATAAAGGAATTAAGCACCTGCGTCAAACACATCCAAAACAACATCTTTGTTTGCCAAGCATCGTATCCTAAAAACAAACCGCACACAATCACTATCAAAGTATAGATTATCGAAAGGAAGATTTTAAGTGGTACTATACGTGCAAAATATTTTTTTAGCAAATTAGAGTATTGAGCAATCGTGCGATTGTTATAATTAACTATACCAAAATCAAGCAGAATGTTGAAAAGGTAAGTGAAATTGAAAAGAGCATAATAAACCCCATAATCTTGTGCAGAGACAGCATTTTGAACGCCTCTATCAATGCCCAAAATCCAAAATGACTTGATCAGAATATTCAAAGTCAATAGAAAGAATAGGTTTGTTACAAAGAATTTCTTCATAATTCAAACGGCAAATTTACGAAGAAAATCGTATCTTTGCTCCATCGTATTAACGTAAAATAGCACAAAAAATTGAAAATAGGAGTAATTTCTAGACTTTTATTTGAAGATAAACTTGAAGGGATAGGTTATTTCACGCTTCAAACCATGGACAGAATTGCAAAACTTCACCCCGAAGTTGAATTTGTTTTCTTCTTTGACAGAAAATATAACCCCAAGTTTGTTTTCAGTTCAAACGTTAAGGCAGTTATCATACCATTGCCTACACGCCACCCTATATTATGGTATATTTATTTTGATTTTCTTCTACCTATATAC
>JAGBSA010000091.1 GCA_017632095.1 Bacteroidales bacterium
GGCATCAAAAAGATGCCAAACAAAACGCATGTCAATATTCTATGTATGTTTTTCATATTCTCTTATCTTATAAATTATTTACGTTGTCGATTGATTGATTATTGGAATGAGTTTAAGTCAACAGGTCTTAGTGAGCCAAACCATTTAATCAACTTCTCACCAACGCCATCTGCTTTGATATGAATTAGATAAACACCTCCTGAGATAGGCAAACCTTTGTGGTTCTTCAAATCCCAATCAACAGAAGTAAGAGCTGTACCGCCTCCTGATACCAACGAAGCTGAAGGACCTCTTAGTTTTCTGATAACGGTTCCGTCAACAGAGTAGATAGTTATGTAACAATCCGGTGGAAGGTTTGTTATCTTAACCAAGTTTTGGATTTGGTCTTGTTCATACAAAGATGCTGCGAAATATGGGTTAGGAACAACTGTGATGTTATCCAATGCACTTTCTGCTGTTTCTTTGTGTCCGATAAGTGTTGCCAAACCTCCATCTATTGTAAATTGATACAATGGATAGTTGTTGTTTATTGGAGCAGATGCTGAAGCACCTCCTTGGAAGTTAGAGCAGTTCATATTGTAGCTTTTTCTAACTCTAATAGATACTGTTGCATCTGTAGGAATCAATGATTGTGCTTTCTTTTCAAGTTCTACGTTTGAACTACCATACTCAAAGCATGATGCTATTGGTAAACCTACCCACATAACTGTAGAGAACAACTTGTGAGCGTCCTTAATTGCTCTTGCGTTATTAACTGTTTCTCCGTTAATTTGCTGACCTGAACCATTAAGAGCTGTTACTCCTGAAAGTTTATTCAATATATTGTAAGCCCATGCTCCTTCGTCGTAACGTGGTGCGTTTATTTCTTCATTACCAATAAACTTAACTTGAGATGTTCCCAATACATAGATGTAGTGCATACCGCCAAATACTACACCGTTATTGTCTGCTGAAACTGATGATGGGTTCCACAACAAGTCACGTCCATTGTGATGTCCTAATGATGAGTTTTCTCCGAATATCAAGTTCAATCTTTCACCTGTTTCAAGGTTGATTGCGTATCCTGGGAACCAACCCATACCCATAGTACCATCTTCAATTGCATTACCATCTTTATCAACAGATGCGTGGTTTCTTAGAGCAAATCTCTTTGCACCGCCTTCTGTCAAAAGTGGATCTGAACCCATTTCGATAACAGGACATCTTGTCCATTTTGATTTATCGTTAGTGAAGACAATATCAACTGATGACAAGTTGTTCATATCGTTGCATATCAAACTTGATATCTTAGCAGGGTTTGTCAAAATCAAAGAGTCTGATCCCATTGCAGCATCGTTTGATGTGAAGAAGTGAGCTTCCAAGAATGCTGGGTGTAGGTATTCATTTGAAGCAGATGTTAATCTGTATGGAGCCCACCAACCACCGGCACAGTTTTCATATTCTGATCTTGCATCCATTGGAGTCTTTATGCTCAAGTTGTTAGAGTTTGTGTAACCTGTGTGGTAGTAGTCTAACCATGCGTTACCCAAATCTTCAGCATCAGCTCCTGTAACACCACCTGTTCTAATCCTGTCAGTAGCTTTTGCTGCGTCATTGTCAACAATACCACCTAACCATGCTTTTGCAGGATTCTTGAATGTGATTGATGATGACAATAACGATCCTTCTATCAATTCACCACCTTTTGCCTCTCTTGATGAAATTGAAGCGGCATTGCTACTTGCTATGTCTTTAGGGTTTGTCAATTGGATAGAGATACCTAAGTCGAATATGATTTCTTCGTTAACTTCTCCAATAGGACGTGATGAACGTACTTCCATTACATCTCCATATATTGGTAATGTAGGATCTGCATTTGTCAATACCCAATAACTTTCGTTCATAACTCCTGA
>JAGBSA010000009.1 GCA_017632095.1 Bacteroidales bacterium
CCTGCGGTTGACCCATTGGAATCCAACTCACGAATCTTGACACCTGAAATAGTTGGAGAAGAACACTACAACACGGCACAAAGAGTAAAAGCATTGCTTCAAAGATATGCCGAATTGCAAGACATCATCGCAATCCTTGGTATGGAAGAATTGTCAGAAGAAGACAAGCTTGTGGTATCAAGAGCAAGACGTGTACAAAGATTCTTGTCTCAACCATTCCACGTAGCGGAACAATTCACAGGCATACCGGGAGCGTTCGTATCAATCGAAGACACAATCAAAGGCTTCAATATGATTATGGACGGAGAAGTGGACGAATATCCTGAAGCAGCCTTTATGTTGGTAGGAACAATCGAAGAAGCCATCGAGAAAGGAAAGAAACTGATTGCACAAGCCAACAAAGAATAACAAACAAACAAGGGAAAAGACATGAAACTTCATATAATCACACCCGAAGACACATTATACGAAGGCGAAGTAAAATCCGTACAATTGCAAGGCACCGATGGTAAGTTTCAGCTGTTGCAAAACCACGCACCCATCATTTCCGCACTTGCAAAAGGACAGATAAAGATAATCGATTCCCAAGACGCCGAACAAATCTTTGAAATCAACGGCGGCTTAGTAGAGATGTCTAAGAACAAGATTCAGATTTTGGCACAATAGCAATAGCATATTGCGACAAACAATCCTCACAAAGACATTCGTTCCATTTGGAGCGGATGTCTTTTTTGCTTTCCTCGCTCAAAACATACTTCATACAGAAACAACTCTCATCATGCTTGCACACAAACACCCTGCCACACTTCGGACACTTAACCTCTCTCATATCTGATTAAACTTTTTATCTTGCAAAAGATTATAAATCTTAGTCTTACTAATCTTCAACCGCTCTGCCACCACCCTTACCTTATTGTCATACTTTCGAAGGAAATGCTCGATAATCAACCTCTCATACTCCTCCAAACTACGCTCACACGCCAACCACTGCTCAGAATTAATCGCACCAGAACTCAAATTACAATCCCTCACCCTAATCACACCGCCATCACACAAAACCACCGCCCTTTCCATCATCGCCTTCAACTCCCTCACATTACCCGGAAACGAATACGACAACAACAACTCCTTTACCTCATTACTCAACACACAAGAGCTCAAACCATTTCTCACACAATACCCATCGACAAACATCTCAGCCAAACCCAACACATCTTCCCTCCTCTCACACAAAGCCGGCAAAGAAATATCTACACCCATCAAACGATAGAACAAATCCTCACGAAACCTGCCCTCAAGCACCGAACGATTCAAATCCACATGAGTTGCCGTTATAATCCTCACATCAATCCTCAGCTCCTTTGTACCACCCACACGCGTAATCACCCCCTCCTGCAAAACCCTCAACAACTTTGTCTGCATCTTCCAATCCATCTCCCCCACCTCATCAAGGAACAACGTACCCTTATCAGCCGCCTCAAAGAATCCCACCTTACGTTCCATTGCCCCGGTGAACGCACCTTTTTCATGACCAAAGAAAGCACTCTCAACCAACTCACTTGGAATAGCCGCCACATTCACCGCCACAAAAGGAGCAGAGGCACGAGACGACAAATCATGAATCCTGCGAGCCACCACTTCTTTACCTGTACCTGTCTGACCATAGATACAAACATTGATATTCGAACGAGCAGCCCTAATCACCAAATCCCTCACCCTAACCATAGAGGGCGAAAGCGACGAAAGGCAATCCACCGCCAACAAAGGCGAATCCACAAACTTACGCATAGGCGAAAGAATAAAAAACCCCGCAAATATACAACGAAGAGAAAAAAAATACAAATAAAAATGCAATCCCGCCACACATCAATCGCTCAATCAACATATTAAACTTTAAGAATTAAGGTAAATCAAGAGAAATACCATATACAAAAATCGATAATAAAAACTACGAAAAACAACTATCAAAAAATAATCCATATCTTTGCAATAGCCAAAGTAAAAACACTTTTCGACTATGAAACAAAATTCAACAGTTTACTTGACCTATGCCTTAGACAAAGAAGAAAAATTAGTTCATATAGATGATGTTCCCAATGGCGATGAATGCGGTTGCTTTTGTCCTCACTGCAAGAGTCCTCTATGTGCTAAAAATGGGGGAAAAATTAAGACACATCACTTTGCTCACCTTAGTGGAGCAGATTGTATAAGTGCTGTTGAATCAGTTCTACATATCATGGCAAAAGAAGTGCTTAGCAAATACAAAAAAATCATGTTACCTCCAAGTCCTTACAAGCAAACTGCCCAATGTTTAGAATTTACAGAAGTAGAGTTAGAAAAAACCTCCGATTTTGGACTACGCCCCGATTGTGAGTGCTATTATGGAGAAGAATCCGAAAAACGCATTTGGATAGAGTTCAAGAGA
>JAGBSA010000092.1 GCA_017632095.1 Bacteroidales bacterium
AGCAAAAGGCACACCTTTGCATGATGCGTCTGTTGTAGGTGATACTGTGGGAGACCCATTCAAAGACACATCTTCAGTAGCCTTGAATCCGATAATCAAATTCACTACATTGTTTGGACTTTTGGCTATGGAAATAGCTATAAGCGATACTTTCAGAGATGTAGCCCCTTATATAGGCGTTGTACTCTTCCTTGTAGCATGCTACTTCGTTTATCGCTCATTCTACAATATGAGAATAGATAAGTAAAAACAAATGACAGAACTAATAGATAAACTTTACGACAGTCGTAATCTTGAAGATAACGAACTGCTTCAAATAATGACTCTTGCGAATGGAAGTTCGCAGGAGTCATATTTGTTTAATACAGCTCGCAAACGCAAAGAAGATATTTATCAAGACAAAGTATATATTCGAGGATTGATAGAACTAAGCAACTATTGCAAAAATAACTGTCTTTATTGTGGAATCCGAGCCTCCAATACTAACATTGCTCGATATAGATTAAGCAAAAAACAAATTCTTGATTGCTGTGAACATGGCTATAATCTTGGTTTCAGAACTTTTGTCTTGCAAGGAGGAGAAGATCCCGCTTATTCAGACTAAGATATTTGCTAAATAGTTCGAGAGATTAAAGAACATCACCCCGATTGTGCCGTTACGCTTTCCATAGGTGAGAAATCATACGAAGCATACAAAGCATTCAGAGAAGCAGGTGCCGACAGATACTTGCTAAGACACGAAACCGCAAGCCAAATTCACTATCAACAACTCCACCCCGAAAAAATGAGTTTTGATAATAGGCAACAATGCCTTGAAAATTTGAAATCCCTAGGCTTTCAAGTAGGCTCTGGATTTATGGTTGGCAGTCCGTATCAAACAATGGAGCATATCATTGCAGACCTTCGTTACTTGCAAAAGCTACAACCTGATATGATTGGTATCGGACCTTTCATTCCGCACCATCAAACGCCATTTGCAAAAGAGAAACAAGGAGAACTTCACCTTACACTTCGACTTATAGCAATCCTTCGCTTAATGTTTCCACACGCACTTTTGCCCTCAACCACAGCATTAGGCACTATAGATCCTCAAGGTAGGAAAAAAGGCTTGCAATGTGGTGCAAACGTTGTTATGCCTAATCTTTCGCCAATGGATGTTAGGGAATTGTATAAGATATACGACAATAAAGCGTATGTAAACGCCGAAGCGGCAGAAGGACTTGCCTTATTAGGAAAAGAAGTCCAGGAAATAGGTTACAGAATCGTTGTTGAAAGAGGAGATGTCAAGAAATAAATCCTTATTTATCTAACAGAAGATTGAAGTAAAGTTCTTTTGGCAACACCTCAACATTATCTCGCAAAGATTTTATCATATAAAGCTGAGAGTTTTTATCATACTCTCGGCTTTTTATTTTACTTGGCACAAGCAATTTCTTGTTTTCATTTGTAAATATCAAATCAAACAGCATGGTTTCCTTTTCTTTGCAAGCTGAAACTATGTCTAAAATTATTATCTCATCTTCTGACGTCCTTGCTATTGCAATAGCTAAAACCTCATCTGAGTTTTCAAGATAATAGAATTTGTATCCTCCATTCCCATATAGCAATAAATCCTTTGCAGAGTGCATAACAGCGTTATCTCTGCAAGAAGCAAATCTTAAATACAAATCCTTATCAAAATAATCCGAAGATTTTATAGAATAATTCGAGAGTTTTTCTGACTTATTCCTATTCCCAGCCCACTCTTTCATATTATGAGAAAAACAAGACGAAAAAGAGAGTTTATTATAATAAGGAATCAGCAAATCGTTTCTTGAAATTAGAAAAATAAAATCAAATTCTAATTCTCTCAATCTTCGTTCTGTTGAAACCAAAAGAGCACTTCCCATTCCTTGTTTGCGAAATGCCTTATTTGTACAAAAAGCATAGAGGTACGCCCCTTTATAATCCCTACCCTTTATCTTGAGTCTGTATTCCAATATAAAAAGCATTGATTTCAAAACCCCATTTTCAGCAACAAAAAAGAAACTCTCATCATCGCAATACAAATCAAAAAAACGTTCTATAAAGCTTAGAGAATCCCCAAACTCATCATGCCACAATTCTTTGGCTTGTTGCACCAAGTCTATTTGCATAATACTGCCAAATGTTTTTCAATCAATTTTACGGGATAGTAACTTAGCTTCGCCTTTCTCAAGCCCTCCATTCCCAAATCCTCTTCTCTGTTTATATACACAAAGTTTTCAGGCAAATGTTCTGCCATCTGCTGATTTATTATAGCGAAAGCCCCCTCGAAATCCCGATTTGCTTTTTCTATATGCACATCAAAAGTATTGTTATTTATCTTGCTACCCAAACTAAATGCGATAATCTTTCCTTCAACCTTTATAGCAAGTCCAAAAATTCCCAATTCATCAAAATGATTAAAAAGATACTCAACTACCCTTCTTTCATTTTCATAATCATTAAGCAAATCAGGATTTCTTGCAACACTATTTTGTATCCACTCATTTTCCAATTCCATACACTCAAACATATCATCTTTCGACAATATCTTGAATGTCCAATTGTATAATGAATTAAACTTATTGATATGATTGCGTTTTGGCTGATACTTCTTTCCTTTCAAAAACTGCAAATCTGACCTTAGATAAAGATAATCGTAGAAATCTCTCTTAGGATAAAATTCAAAACATATAGAACAAGCATCGGGAAAATGAGTTCGCTCACATAACACACTCATTTCATAATTATTCTCTCTTGCATCTTCAATCAACAACTCCAAAAGTTCCTTACGATTTCCATTTCCTATGGGATAATGATAGCCAACACTCTTACCATAGTCATAATGTATTCTTGTAACAAGACAATCCTTAACTATTGCATATTCTCCGTAGTAAAGAAATGCGTAAGCACAAAGATTAGCAAACGAAGATTCTGCATTTTGTATTTCCTTTCTATCATAAAATGATTCGAAAACTTGTCTATCCGATGGCTTTACAGCTTTGAATTCAATCATATCTCAAAAAAATATCTGCAAATTTACAAAAATAATTACCTTTGCACTTTGAGTGAGATTTGTTTCTTCATTCAAAAATCACAAAACAGAAAATGATGAATATCGTAATAGAAGAACAAGCTGGTTTTTGCTTTGGTGTTGTATCGGCAATAGAAACTTGCGAAAAGGAGTTAAGCAAAGAAAATGTCCTTTATTGCATTGGCGATATTGTTCACAATAGCGAAGAGGTAGAACGACTGAAAAAATTAGGTCTTCGCATAATTGAAGTCAGTGATTTGGAGCAAATGCACGATTGCAAGGTAATGATAAGAGCACATGGCGAACCTCCGGCAACTTATCTTACCGCAAAAAAGAATAATATCAATATCGTAGATGCCACATGTCCCATAGTATTGAAATTACAAAAAGATGTAAAAAAAGGATACGAAGAAATGAAGCAATGCAATGGGCAAATAGTTATCTTTGGGAAAAAAGGGCATGCAGAAGTTGTAGGATTGGAAGGTCAAACCGAAAACACAGCAATAGTTGTCAGCAAAATGGACGACCTAAATAAAATTGACTTTTCAAAACCCTTGCATATATTTTCACAAACAACAAAAAGCAAAGAGGAGTTTCTTGAAATAGTTAATACTATTAGAGAAAAGAAAAAAGCATTGGCAAAAGAAGATGAACTCTTTGTAACTAACAGCATCTGCAAAAGAGTTGGTTCGAGAAGTAAAACCTTGTTGGAGTTTGCCGATACGGTCGATGTCGTTTTATTTGTAAGCGGCAAACATTCCTCAAATGGCATTTACCTATATCAACTATGCAAAGCACACAAACAAGACACCTTTTTCATAAGCAGCAAAGAAGACATCAACTTAGAAGAACTTGCAAAATATAAAACCATAGGAATAAGCGGTGCAACCTCTACTCCAATGTGGTTAATGGAACAAATACGAGATTATGTACTTGAAGCATTTGAAAATCGCTAATTTTAAGAACATCTCATCATTCGATGAAGAGTTTATGTCGATTAATTGTTTTGTCGGCAATAATGGCGTTGGAAAAACCAATATTCTTGATGCGATACACTATCTTGGTTTTTGCAAAAGCTATTTCGGTCATAGCGATTTCGATTCCATTAAACAAGGAGAAGAATTCTTTATGATAAGCGGAGATTGTCAAACAAAAGACTCTTTTGAATCTTATAGTTGTCATTTACAACAAGGGAGTAAAAAAATATTTCGTCATTCAGGGAAAGCCTATACAAAACACTCCGAACACATAGGCAAACTTCCTGAAGTTATGATTACACCTAACGACCATGTATTGATAGAAGGCAATAGCGAAATAAGACGTAAGTTTATCGATATGGTAATTTCGCAATACGACAAACTTTACTTGAAAACCTTGATTCAATACAATAAATCCTTAGTTCAAAGAAACAAAATACTGAAAGACCATAAAAGCGGAAAGTTTTTTGATTCGCTCATGTTGCAAATAACAGATGAGCAAATGGATTCCTATTCCAAGATAATACAACAAAAAAGACGTGAATTCTTTTCCGATTTCGCTAAACCCTTTTCAGAATATTATCAATTGATTGGAACAGACAATGAATCGGTTTCAATAGAGTATAAAACCTATGAAGGAAGCCTTGTAGACATACTTGCAAACAATAGAGAGAAAGATTTAATCATAGGGCACACTTCAAGTGGCATTCATCGCGATGACCTACTTTTCTACCTAAATGGAAATCCTATCAAAGTATTCGGTTCACAAGGACAACAGAAAACTTATTTGCTTGCCTTGAAACTTGCACAATTCGACCATCTTTGCGGAAAGCTAAAAACGAAACCAATATTGATGATTGACGATATTTTTGACAAATTGGACTTTCGAAGAGTTAATCTATTGATTTCTCTAATTGCAAAAGAGCATTTTGGACAAATCTTCATAACAGACACACATAGCGAACGAATTGAAAGTCTTATAGGCGAGGAACTAAAAGATAAAACAAGAATATTCAAATTATGAACTTCCAAAACAAAGACGAAGACAGACGACACAGAGGGCCATCAGAGGCAAAAGAACTTCCATTGAAACAAATCCTACAATCATGGTTTGACAACCACGATATAGCTGCCGATTTCAATGAACAAGAAATCATAAACACATGGGAAGAACTCACAGGCGAACTTATAAAGAAACTAACCACCAAAATATACGTCAAAGAGAAAGAATTATTCGTTCATGTAAACGCACCAGCTTTACGATATGAACTTATGATGATTCGAAACGATATTAGACAAAAAATAAACACAAAACTTGGCAAATCTACTCTTAGAGCCATTCATATAAAATAAAGATTTGATATGTCTAAAATCAAAGAACTATTTCACAATTCTAATATACGCAAATTCTTATCACTGCTTTCAACAGATGTATTGGTAAGAGGAGCGAACTTTTTGCTAATTCCCGTTTTCCTAATCCTTATGCCAAAAGATGAATTTGGTATTTATGGTTATATTTACAACTTTGCCATAACTTGCTCTTTGATTTTGAATCTTGGATACCACGTTGCTATCCCTAAACTCTACACATCAACCATAGAAGACAAGAAAGCCAACTCTCAAATGTTATTTACTCTAACTTCAACCTTATTTGCTTTTATCTCTGTTTTGTTTGTGATATTTTACTTTTTCGATTTAGACTACTTATTCTTCAATATAATAAGCGATAGCGGCAATAGCTCATTCAACTATAAGACATACCGACCTTATTTATTTGTTGCACTTGTTTCAATGATTTTCTCAAACTTCCTAACCTACTATTTCATCTCTGCTAAGAAAATAAGAAACATACAAATCTTCAACCTACTACGTCTTTTCATTTGTAACGGCACAGCAATACTCATTTTGCATTATAGTAACAATATTGACACAGCGCTAATAAGGCTAAGCACAACCTATATTTGCGAATTGATTTTGTGTTGTTTATTCTCGAGAAGTCTTTTCAAAAATATGTCTTTCTCATATAGTGGGAAAACAATGCTTAATGCCTTAAAGATAGGTTTACCTGTTTGTTTTGTTGTTCTAACTAATTCTTTTATCAATTTCGGAGACAAACAATTCATAATGATATATTGTGGTAGCGAGAGCATGGGAGCTTATAATTTGGCAACTCTTTTAGCCACTATTCCACTTATAATATTCCAATCATTCAATTTTATATGGATTCCTGACTTTCTTGGAGAGAAGAACCTCCGAAGCTTAAAACACAAAAGCTATCGTAACGCAAAAATAATTGTACTCTTACTTATAGCCGTTTCTATCGTTATTTGGCTTGGTACATTGTTGCTTTTAGAAATAGGAATATTCCCTTCAAACTACAGAGAGATTCTTTCCTATCTTCCAATGTTGCTCATATCACAAGTATTTGCAGCAATGATATTATACTTGTTCAACTTCTTTTCGTATTTTGAGACAACATACATTTCAATGATTATTTCCATAATATCAGCTCTTATAAGCTGCGTCGTTTATCAATATTTCGGAAAGCTATACGGAGCAATAGGAATATCAAGCTCGCTTGCAGTAATCAATATCTTGGTAACAATTTCCTACATCTTTGTTGCAGAATACTATCTCAACAAAAACATAAGAAAATCTGAAGTATAACCTATTGTAAATTTTGCATAAAAAAAACGGAATCGATTCTTCAACCGATTCCGTTAATAAATTGCTAACTTAAAATCTTGAGCGCCCCCTTTAGGACTTGAACCTAAGACCCCATGATTAACAGTCATGTGCTCTAACCAACTGAGCTAAGGAGGCATTTCATATTTCCCCTTATGAAAGCGAGTGCAAAGGTACACCAAAAAACAATACGAACAAAGCTTTTTTGAATTTATTTTTACAAAACTTTCTTAAACCACTGATTTTCACCGAGAAAAAATTTCAATTATTTATTTCATTTCTTCGCATTTTCGCATCGATTTAGCCATTCTAAACACAGAAATCGTTCAAACTTCGTTCTAAAAAAATATTCCTTGATATTAAAATTCTAATACCAAGGAATAAAATATTGAAACTTGAATTCAGAAAATTAACTCTTGAATCTAATTTTCCAAAACTTGAATTCGATTTATTCGCTTTCCAAAGCCGCTCTCATTTGAGCAATCTTGCGAAAATCTGTCTGCGTTATGATATATTCTTTCTCCGGACTTGTCGCCCCCATCGAGATTCCATCTTTGCGAAACAACATCTTGCTTTCCATATCTGCCTTGCCGGACAAATGGAAATTAAGTATCCCCATAGGCTTAAAAAGATTCGCATTAGCAGCACTTATTCCGCCACCTACCATTATATCGATTCGTTTCCCGAAGTCGGCTTGCATCTGTTTTATATTCTCAATTCCCTCTACCGCAGTTGCACAACCTCCAGATGTAAGCACCCTTCGACAACCACAATCCACAATTGCCTGTGTTGCTTCCAAGATATCAGGTGTCATATCTATAGCTCTATGAAAGCAAACCTTAACATCTCCCGCTGTTTCAACCAATCGTTTCGTTCTTTCCTTATCCACCTCTCCCGAAGCAGTCAATAAGCCCAACACAACCGAGTCTACACCGATTTGTTTACAATATTCAATATCTCGTTTCATCAATTCAAACTCTTCATCGTCGTAAAGAAAATCGCCACTCCTTGGACGAATCATCACAGCTATCGAAGCGTCAAGTTTTTCTTGAGCATAAGCAATCATAGACGCAGATGGAGTCAAGCCACCCAAGCCAAGAGCAGAGCAAAGTTCAATTCTGTCTGCACTACCCTTTATTGCCTGATGACAAGAATAGACAGTATCTATACAAGTCTCTATTATGTATTTATAATTTTTCGATTCTTTCATATAACTCATTTTTTAATTGTTCAGCTTTTTGAAGATGCTTCTTGTATTCTTCGCTTTCGGGATTGAAAGGTCTATGATTCAACATAGAGTTTAGACGATTAAAATCACTCGAAAGACGTTGCGTATCCTCAGAAAACCAAGTCTGCTTGAATTTATCCCAGATGTATTCTATCGCAAGAGCATTAGGATGCAACATATCCGAATCATAGAAACGATAATCTCTCAAATCGTCCATCACAATCTCATAAGATGGGAAATAGAAACTTGAAGTCCTTTTGCAAAATCTTTCCACCATGAGATGCAATGTAGATTTGCTTAACATATTATCCCTATATCCTTCTTTCCAATGCCTGATCGGACTTATTGTTATGATGAATTGCAGATTTGGATTTAATTCTCTACACTGCTCAAAGCAAGACAAAAGAGATTCTAACATAGTATCACAATCGCACAAAGAGCGTTCTATTAGATTAGAAGGCAATTTATGACAATTAGCCAAAACTCTATTATCTTCTTTCAGTCTATAAACCCAAGCCGTTCCAAGAGTCAAAACCACATAATTAGCTTCTGCAAGAAAAGAATGAGATTGGGACAAAGAGGAATTAATCATTTGCAGACACTCTTCTTTATTTACCGAGCGAAAATCGCCATGATGAGAATATGACTTCCAAAACTCACCAACTTTTATAAGCTCATCTTCTGTGAAACACTTATTTTCTGCCACGCGACTCAAACACTCACAGATAGAAAGCGGATTATAGATTATCCCAAACGGATTTATATTTGTCTGAAAGCCCGATTCTATAAACTTATGACCAATATTCTCTGTAAAACAAGAGCCAATAAACAAAACCTTATCCCTATGCGATATTTGTTTACTTGCTTTCTGAGGTATAATTTCTGTACGGAACTTCATCGTTTCTTGTTATTTGCTGCTCACTTCTAGATACAAAAAAAGCAGTCTCTTCATTGGGACTGCTAATTTCTTTCCTAAATTGGCCGAAACCACTCTAACAAAATTATTCTGCTACAGTTTCAACTGCTGTTTCTGCTACTGTTTCAACTACAGTTTCAGTTGCAGGAGTTTCAGTTGCTGTTTCAGTTGCTGTTTCAGTTGCTCCACCGCATGCAGCGAAGAAACCAGCTACTGCCAATACGAACAATACTTTTTTCATCTCCGTAATGTGTTTAATTGATTAATTGATAATTCTTTTGTTTTAACGTTGCAAATGTACAACAAAAAGTTTAATTGCATTCATTATTTGTTGAAAACTTTGTAGAAAGCCAACACAAAACACTGATTATCAAAAAGAAAAAATTACATCTTTTCTTCAGTATTAGTAGCTGTTTTTTCTAAAATTTCTTTTTTCAGACTTGTTATATTCTTATTTTTCTTCAAAATCTCCAATGCTTTATCGCTCTCTTGCATCGCCTCATCTAACCTTCCCAATCTTATCAACACTCTAATCTTATCCTCCCATGCGAGCGGTTCATTTGCATATAGTCCTAAATAATCATCTATCAACTCTATCTGTCTTTGAGGTTTACCTTCTATTCCTGCAATAGAAACAAGAATTCTTACAGGCGAATAACACAAAGGCTTCATTGCGATACATTTCTCTGCCCAAAATGTCGCACTATCAAGTTTATTTATTCTCTTATAGTAATTTGATAGTCTATATTCTCTAAGCGAATAATACGGATTGGAATTATCTTCGAGCAAAATATCAATTGCCTCTCTATATTTCTTTTCATTAGCATATCGCTCAGCAATATTAACAGCACGAGGGTGAGTACTCTCATCTATATTTGGGAATTTAGGCGTACGTCTATCCCATTGCTCAGCAGTAAGCGTTATTGTCTTATCACCATTATGCTGTTTGATACGATGTTTCTGCATAATAGAACTATAACAATGCGTTGTTTCCAACACAAACACCGGAACAACCAATACAATCAAAGAAATCAAAGCCGGTTTTGAGATTTCCTTGTTCTCAATCTTTTTTATCTTTATATGATTGCTCACAAGCAAAGCAAGACCCACAGCAAGATAAATCTGACAGTCCGCTCTCTCAAGTGGAAAGTTAAACATAGCATCGTTCATGTAGGTAAGAATTATTGTACCCCCAACCATAGCTTTCAGTCTGTAAATTTCGTTAACCTTTTTCGAAAACATCTGACGCAGAGTGTAAATTGCAGCAAACACATACGTCAAGATATAAACCACAAATCCGAAAACACCCAATTCCGAGAACATTTCAAGAAAATCATTATGCGCATGGTCAGACACAATGTAATTATGCTTCTTTGCACACTCCACTTGCATAATTGCCAACTTATGATTACCCACACCATAGCCCGAAATAGGTTCTCGTTTTATGATTTCCAAAGTATTTTCCCAAATAAGCAAACGCCCTTTACTGTTTCCGTCTGAAATACTTTTGAATCTCTCATCTATGGAATAGTTGTTCTTTACATTCTTTGCAGAATAGCGATTGTAGTTATACTTAATAAATCCATTGCCTGCAAAAAAACCTACGCCCATCCCAAGCAACAACAAAACAATTGCAAGAACAGACTTTTTCTTACGCACGAAATAACAAACTCCATAAACAACCAACACAACAGTTTGAAATATCAAACCTATAAAACAAGACCTTGTACTAAGAATCACAAGACAGAACGCAATAGCAAAAACCAACGACAGAGCAAACCACTTAATAAACCCTTTATATCTAAGGAAAGCATAATACAAAAAAGGCAATTTGAACAGCATAGCAACGGCAAAAATATTCTTATTACCATAAAAGCCATTCAACTTCAAATTATTCCTTTGCGAAATATGCACATCAAACACATAATAACAGATTATACACGACAAAACATTCACTGCAGCCAACACAAGTGTCGTTATAATCAACGCCTTAAATGTTTTGTTTTCATACAACATAAAAGCAGTTAAGAGAATCATCGAAAAGAAAACAACAATCCACCGATTCCAAACCGACAAACTCTCTATTGGATTTATCGCCCAAAGAAAACTCACACCCATAAAGGCTATCAACACCCACCAAACCAACATCAATGGATTGGAAAATATACTTGTTTTCAACAAATTCGTCTTTTGTTTGAACGCATAAAAGCCTACAAAACCCAAAGCCGCAACATCGAATAACGCTATCAAAAAATGACGCAACGATGAGCTATCCAACACCAATATAGGTGGGAAAATCTGTATCGCAAGCAAAGAACAAGCAA
>JAGBSA010000093.1 GCA_017632095.1 Bacteroidales bacterium
CGTCAGGGTTTTGAGGAGGGCGGGCGGGTTTTGCACAAGCCGTCTCACCGCTTGTTCGATTTGTTTCTTTGCTTCCGCTTCTTTCTTCTCTCGTTCCAATCTCTCCGCCTCTGCTTTGCGTCTTCTTTCCTCTTCTTCTCGCAGTCTCTGTTCTTCTTTTTCCTTTTTTCTTATCTCTTCTTGGAGCGGTTGAACTTTGTCTGCAAGATTTATCTCGATGAAATCTTCCCACGGAACTTCGGGTATGCTCTTTGGAATGCGGACGGAGATTTCGGGGAACTCGTCCGACTGTGCTTTAAGCAGGTGATTGCCTTTTCCAAGTAAGATATAGTTATCTTCATCGGCTTGCAGTGTCGCTATAACTTCGTTATTTTTCAGCAATGTGCAGTCTGCATCTGCCACAACGGTAACTTGGGCTTTGTCTGTCTGCTTTGGCAGGTCGCCCATCACTTTTCGGATTCTTACTTCTACGACATGGTTAAACGTAGGCTCGAATGAGTCGTTTGAAAAGACGGTTGCGAAGTTGTGGCAACCGATTTGGTCTTGAAACTCTTTGTCCAAGTAATCGGGAACGCCGTTTAGCACATTGTCATAGTTGATTGGGATTATTATTTTGTGGTTTTCCAATGCCAATTCTATTTCTTTGCGTACCCAATCGCCCTCTTGGTTGCATCGTGCGAAGTAATCGGGTGTCAAAACCATGGCAAAAACCGGTGCGTCAAGGACTGCGGCTTCCAACTTCTTGCCAAAGACTCCGCCTTCCAAGTCATTGTAATCCAAAAAGCAACGATAGCCTGCGTTCTTAAAGGCTAAGTTTAATATTCTGGCGATATCTTTTCCGTCACTGCGGCGATAGGATACGAAAATATCGAAATTCTCTCCTCTTTTGTGCTTTTCCTCTGCCATTGTCTAATTTCGTTTTCTCGGTACAAAGTTAGAAAAAGTTTCAATAACGACAAAGATTATTTGCTTGAAAGAATGGCTAAAACGAAACGCCGTTTGGGTGTTTGCGAAACGGCGTTTTGGTTTTCTGAAACGAAGAAAGAAAAAATTAAAACGAAGATTTATTTTTGCGAATCCTTACAAGGCTTATTACATTTTAAGAACCACACTCAGCCAGAGTAGATTGCTTGAAATGTTTGGAAGATTGGTTTTGTCGGAAAAGCCTGTTACGGTAGTGATTCCTTTATGTGCGATGATGTTGTAGTCTATGCTTATGCCGACTGCATTATTCCCTGCTGCAGCTTCTTGATTCTTGTATATCCACCAAGTAATGCCGAGAGGGATTATTGTATTCATTGAGTTCAATGCAAGTTCGGGTTTGTTGCTACGGCTAACGTATTTCATGGTATGAAGAAAGCTGTTGTACTGAACGCCTATGCCTGTTGAGAATTCAAAATCGAATCTTCCATGTCTTAGGAATACATAGCTGAATTTTAGTTTGCTGCCATAGCTTCTTAGTTCGGAATATTGCTTTTCGCTTTTTGTTACAGCAGGTGCTGAAGAGGCGAAGCTTTCGGTAAGTATGGAGAATCTGTTTTTGAAGTAACAACCAAATCCAAGGGTGAATCCGGTTTGCAGAATGGGATTAAAGTCTTTGTATTCTGGATAATATTCCTTCAATACGTTATTTAGCATTTTCGTATTGTCGAAAAAGCCCATTGAAAAGCCGGCTGTGGATATGAATCCCGAATCTTTTTCTGTTTTTTGTGCAAATGAATGAGACGAGGTCAAAAGACAGATGATTAATGTGGTGAATACTGTTTTTTTCATAATATTTTAATTTTTTGAGATTTGCTAAAAAGAGAAACAACTCAAGGCAACAATGGTTCGGTATGCTGAAAAATATTATTTTTGTAAAGAAATAACACCGCCATGATAAGAGATGAATTGCTGAATATGCAGGATAGGGAATACAAACAGTTTATTGCTAAATTGGTTCCTACAATCGATTCTGCGAAGATAATAGGCATAAGGACGCCTGCTCTAAGGAAATATGCGAAGTCTTTATTCGAAACACCCGATGCAGAGGTTTTTGTTTCAAGTCTTCCTCATGCTTATTTTGAAGAAAACAATCTTCATTCCTTTCTTTTAGAGAAGATAAAGGATTTTGACAAGTGTTTGTCGGAAGTTGAACGCTTTTTGCCGTATATTGATAATTGGGCTACATGTGATTCTTTTAATCCGGCGTGTTTTAAGAATAATAAATCAAAGCTAATAAACAGCATACGCAAATGGATACTCAGTCCTCTTACTTATGAATGTCGTTTCGGTATGCTTAATTTGATGCGTTATTATCTTGAAGATGATATGTTCAGAGATGAATATTTCGATTGGGTTGCAGAGGTTAGGAGTGAGGAGTACTATATTAAAATGATGCAAGCTTGGTTCTTTGCAACAGCTCTGGCAAAACAATATGAGAAAACTTATGACTTTTTATCAGAAAAAAGACTTGATGTTTGGACTCATAATAAGGCTATTCAGAAAGCAAGAGAGAGTTTTCGTTTGAGCGAGGAAAATAAACAGAAATTAGCATTGCTGAAGATAAAATCAAATCTCAAGAAGTTGAAATAAGGATATATTTTACTAATTCAAAGAATTACGAATTCGTTTTCAAAAAAAGAATTTTGCTGATAAAATTATGCTTACATTTGTATAAGATAAAGTTTTGCATTATCTTTGCAAAATTGATAGGAAATAAAAGAAATAAAAACATTAAATATGGATTCAAGAAAATTGATTTTGGCAATCAACCCTGGTTCTACTTCAACCAAGATTGCCATATATGATGGTGAAGAACAGTTGTTTGTAAAGAACATAAAGCATTCAGCTGAGGAAATTGCAAAATTTGAATGTATAGCTGACCAATACGAATTTCGTAAAGATATAATATTGGCAGAAGTTGCTCAAGCCGGCTTTGATGTAAAAGATTTCAAAGTTATAGTTGGTAGAGGTGGTTTGGTAAAACCTATTTCTTCTGGAGTATGGGGCGTAAACCAAGCTATGTTGGAAGATTTGAAAAAAGGAGTTTCAGGACAACACGCTTGCAACTTGGGAGGTTTGATTGCTCATGATATAGCTTCTTCTTTGGAAAATGTACCTGCAATAATCGCTGACCCGGTTGTTGTAGATGAAATGCACGATTTGGCAAGAGTGAGCGGACATCCAAAATTCCCTCGTTTGAGTATTTTCCATGCGTTGAACCAAAAGGCAATCGCAAGACGTTATGCAAAGGATCAAGGAAAGAAATACGAAGATCTTAATTTGATTGTTGTACATCTTGGTGGTGGAGTGAGCGTTGGCGTTCACCAAAACGGTTTGGTAATAGATGTAAACCAAGCTTTAGATGGTGAAGGTCCTTTCTCACCTGAAAGAACAGGCTCTTTGCCGGTTAATGAAGTTGTTGATATTTGTTTCTCTGGCGAATATACAAAGGCTGAAATTAAGAAAATGATTGTAGGAGGCGGCGGATATGTTGCTTATCTTGGCACAAACGACGCTTACGAAGTTGAAACAAAAGCAAAAGAAGGAAGTAAAGATCACGCCTTTATTCAATCTGCTATGGCATATCAAGTAGCTAAAGAAATCGGAGCTGCTGCTACAGTTTTGAATGGAAAGGTTGATGCTATTCTTTTGACAGGTGGTATTGCTAAAGGAAAACCATTCAATGATGAAGTTATCGAAAGAGTTAAATTCATTGCTCCTGTTGCTGTTTACCCAGGAGAAGATGAAATGGGCGCTTTAGCAATGAATGCTACTATGTTCTTGAATAACGAAATCGAATGTAAAGAATATAAATAGCAAATAAAGCTATTAAAATAAAAATAGGGACTTTTTCAAGTCCCTATTTTTGTTTTGGTTAATCTATGTTTTGCTTGCTTGCTTTCTTACTGCCATGGTACAAATCAAATTTGCAGAATTTACATTCCAAATTGGAGTTGTAAACGGTTATCTTTTTGCTTGGCTTTAATCCGATTTTCTTTAAGGCAAAGAAATCTGAAGAAATAACCCATGCAGTATTGCCTTCGTATTTTGATTTGAAAGCATTGCCGATTCTTTCGTACAAAGCAATTATGTCATCTACCTCTATTCTTTCTCCATAAGGAGGATTGGTGATAACCATAGTTTTACCTTCAGGTGGTAATTGCTCCTCTATTGGACAACGGAATAGCTCTATGTCTTTGTGAAGTTTTGCAAAATTGATGTTTTCTCTTGCTTCGTTTATTGCACTTTGAGATACGTCGCTTCCCCAAATTTCGTAATCGAAGTCGCAAATCTTCTTGTTTTCTTCTTCTTGTATGCGTTTCCATTCCGGCATCGAGAAATCAGCCCACTTCTTAAAGGCAAAGCGTTTTCTATAATATTGAGCCGGGATATTGTAGGCATACATTGCAGCCTCTATAAGTAAGGTTCCACTTCCGCACATTGGGTCAAAGAAGTTGCAATCTTTTTTCCAACCGCTTAATTGTATCAATCCTGCGGCTGTAACCTCATTCAAAGGTGCTTGTCCGTTGTTTTGACGATAGTTTCTCTTGTGAAGGCTGTCTCCGGAGGAGTCAAGAGAGATTGTAACCATGTTTTCGTAAATGTGAAGATTCAATTTGATGTCGTAATTGTCCTTATCGACTACAGGGCGTTGGTTAAACATTTTACGGAATCGGTCACATATTGCGTCTTTTGTTTTTTGTGCTGCGTAAAGAGAGTGTTTGAATATGTTGCTATTCACAGAATGGTCGATGTAAATTTTAGCATCGCAATTCATATACTTCTCCCACTTTATCGCAAAGACGTTTTGATACAACTCATGCTCGGTATTAGCCTCGAAAACGGAGATTGGACGTAGTATAGTCAAGGCTGTGCGTAGGCAATAATTAGCTCGGTAAAGCAAATTCATATCTCCTTCAAAGCTTACGGCTCTACACAATACGTTTATATTGCTTGCGCCTAATGATTCCAATTCTTTAGCCAATACTTCTTCTAAGCCAAACATCGTTTTGGCTATCATGTTGAATTTTTTCGTTTCTTTACTTTCGAAAATCGCCATAAGCACTATAATTTACTTAAGAATTTATTAGTCTCAACAATAACTCTGCTGTGTGTAGCCTCACCAATCTTACCTTGTTCGTCGTAAGCAATTATATTAAACGCCAATTTCTTGCCGTCAACCTTGCTTAAGAAACTCTCACATGTTATTGTGCTTCCTATTTTCGAGGCTTTGATATGTTTAGCATTGATTTCAATACCCACACTTACGCATCCATCGGGTAGAAGTCCCATTACAGATTCATTAGCCGTTTTTTCCATCAATGCAATCATTGCCGGAGTTGCGTAAACCTCCACATTACCCGAGCCAAATGCAATAGCTGTGTTATTTTCATCAACTTTAGTTTCCTGCTTTCCGCAGATTCCGCTTGCTATGTTAATATCCATAAATTATGTATTGTTATTTTATTATTCAGTTTAATTGTTTCAATAAAATCTCTTGAGCAATTGCATAATCCTCAGGGACTCCTATATCTATAAAGAAGCCATCTGAAACAATAGCATAAAGACTTTGTTCACTAACTTTCTTTTCCAAAAAGTCTTTTTCAAAAGAGAATACCTCATCTTCAGCTTTGTCTGAAAAAACATTGCGATTCACCACATAGACACCTGTGTTTATCAAACATTGTTCTCGATATGCTTTTTCTTCAAAAGCAGTTACGATACCATTTTCCAAGCTTACAGCTCCGTATCTTTCAACCTTTTCTAATGATTTCAAAACTAACAATGTATGAAACTTCGTTTCAGAAAATTGTTTCTTGATTTCAAAAAATTGTTTCTTGATTTCGCTAAGCTGAAACTTGATTATGCTATCGCCATTCAAAATTAAGACATTTTCACTCTGAGTTTTTCTTAACGCTTTTGCAATTGCACCACCGGTTCCCAAAGGACTATGCTCAACAGAATAAAGAATCTCCATATCCTCAAAGCGGTTGCCATAAAGGGATTCAATCTTCTCGTGCATATAACCTGTTGCAAGGATTATCCTTTTCACACCTTGCAAACTCAAATACTTCATTAAAACAGATAAAAAGGGAATGCCGTTTATTGGAGCCAAAGGTTTTGGTACATCACTGACAACTCCTCTCAACCTTGTACCCATTCCACCGCATAGAATAACGGCTTCGTCTATTGTTTCTAAATTTGCCATGTTTGAAGTCCTTCTTTTGTAAATTCGAATCTTCTTACCTTGCCTCCGAAATGGCTTAATGTTTCAATGACTTTATATCTTACGCAGTCGGGACAATAGAAGAATATGTAGCCTCCTCCTCCTGCTCCTGATATTTTACCACCTCTGGCACCTGCATCTAAGGCTGCTTTGTACACTTCTTCGAATAAATCCGTGCTTATCCCTTTTGCCATTTGTCTTTTGTACTCCCAGCCTAAGTTAAGTATGTCTCCAATTTTGTCTAACTCATCTTTCAACAAGGCTTCCTTCATCAGGACAGCTTGTTTCTTCAATTGGTGCATTGCATCTATGGATTGAGTATTTTTAGACAAAACATTCTTTTGTTGTTTCTCTATTATCTCAGCAGAACTTCTTGAAGTGGAAGTGTAGAACAAAACAATATTCCTCGACAATTCGTTCATTATTTTCTCTTTAATGCGAAGAGGATTTACGATAACTTTATTATCTGCATAGAATTCCATGAAATTAAATCCTCCAAAAGTCGCAGCATATTGGTCTTGTTTGCCTCCGGCAAGACGTAAGTCCTCTCTCTCGATAGAATACGCCAATGCAGCTATGTCATACTCCGCAAGAGGTAGGCGTAACCATTGAACAAAGGCACCAAGCACCGCAACAACCAAAGTAGAGGAAGTTCCGAGACCGCTACCCGCAGGAGCGTCAACAAAAGTGTGTAGTTCGAACGATTGAGCCGGCAAATCAAAATCTTTGATTATGCGATTATAGATGGCTTTCAAAATATCGAGATTACCATCTAAAGGAAGTTCACGCATACTCTTTGATTCAAATCTCTCACCTCTGTCTTCAGTTGTAAGAATTATAGTGTTGTCATCTCGAGGAATGATATCACAATATGCATAGAGGCTTATTGTAGCGTTAAGTATGCATCCGCCATAAATATCTGAAAATGGTGAAACATCAGTTCCTCCACCTGCAAGTCCTAATCGCAAAGGTGCTTTACTTCTTATTATCATTAGAATTATCTTTTTTTGTTTTTAGCTCTCTGATTGCGGCAGTCATTTTGTCCCAACCAAATCTCTGTTTCTCTATTTCTAAAGTTTCTGAAAAGTCTCTCTTGTTTTGACAAAAGTCAATCAAGCAATCTGCTATGCTTTTCGCATTTGGTTCGCACACATAGCCGCTTTTTCCATCTGAAACAATCTCCGGCAATCCCCCAACATTGGTTACTAACATTGGTTTGGAGAAATGGTATGCTATTTGCGTAACTCCGCTTTGTGTAGCAGTCTTATAAGGAAGCACAACCAAATCACAAGCACAGAAATACTTCGCTACATCATTGTTTTCGATGAATTTATTTTCCATAATTACGATATTCTCTAAGCCAAGTTTTTTAACCATCTCCTCATACTTAGAATAGCTGTCGTAGAATTCTCCTGCTACCACAAGATTTATTGGAAGCGATTTGAGTCTTTCGTCACTTAATGCCTCAAACAACAAATCCAACCCTTTGTACTCTCTGACTAATCCAAAGAAAAGAAGATTCACTTTGTTGGAATCAAGATTCATTTGCATTAAAGC
>JAGBSA010000094.1 GCA_017632095.1 Bacteroidales bacterium
AGCACAATAGATGGAACGTTGAAAAACTTATAATGTCGTATAGACATCTTGAAAAAGAAGAACAAGACAAAGCAAAAGAAGATAAGGAAAAAAAACGACTAAAAAGAGAAATGGCACACTTGGATATTTGTTCAAATAAAAGATTGAGAGAAATAGATAAGGGGGCTATTTCCAACGATGAGAATATTGTGAAGGAGCTTATCAGAATTAAAAAAGACTTTGAAGCAAAGAAAAAATGACAGATCAAGAAATAATTAAACGACTTATTGATAGGGAAGAAGCCTTTACAAGAGATTTTTTCTTTATTCGTTGTCGTCCGTTATTTTTCAGCATAATAGACAAAGTGTTTTCTTATAAGGTTGAATTTAATGAGTTTGTTAATGAATTTTATCTTTACCTTATGGAAAACGATGCCTATCGGTTGAAACAATTTCAGTATCGCAGTTCAATATATCAATGGATTAAGGTTGTGGCAATAAGATATTTTGTCAAAAAACGTGATTCTATGATAGAAAACACTTCGCAAGAGACTCTTTTTAATACCATTGCTAATACTCATTGCACGAATGATGATGTGAAAATCGTATCTGAAATAGACGAAAAGAGACTTTTGCATATTATGACAAACAGACGTTTTGCTTATGTCTTGAAACGCTTGATTGTAGAACAAGAAGACCCGAAGATAGTGGCAGAAGAATTGAATGTTACGCTGGCAAATCTTTACAATATAAAGAAACGTGCTATTGCATCTTTGACAACAATATTACTTAATGAAAATCGAAGCAATGGAAACAAATAGAAAAAACGATAAATTGTCCTCTGAATTGATTGCTGCTTATTTAGATGGAAATACAACGGCGGAAGAAACACTGTCTGTCTTGAAAAATATAGCAATAGACGAAGAATTGCGAGAGTTAATCGAAATTTCAAAAGCAGTGGATTGTGAATTAGGAACCAAGGAATCAGGTTTTGATATTCTGCCTCTTGAAGCTCTTGCGGCAACTTGCGGAGAAGAAAACTTTTGTTCAATGGAATGCGAAAAGTATATAATGAATAGTTTTGGCATAAATTGTAATGAACAGACTCTTTACAAGACCGCAATTGACAATCGTTGGCAAAAAGAAGAAGGAATGCCACTTTACAATATCGGACGTTGCTTAGAGGAGTATGGAATGAAAGTTTTGAGACGATTTGACTGCAATTTCAATGATATATGTCAAGCATTGAAGCAAGGATATGGTGTTATGGCAGTTGTTGATGGGGGAGAATTAAGTGGAAACGAAATAGAAGAATATTTTGAAGATATTTTAATTGGAGAAAAGCCCGATCACACAGTTGTTGTGCTTGATTGCGATGTAGAAAAAGGAATAATAACGATTTTTGATCCCGATTCCACGACTTCACAAGATACATATAGCATTGAAAAATTTGCAGATGCTTGGGCAGATTCAAAGAATTATTTAATCATAACAAATATAAACGATATGGAAACATACGAACCAAAACCAATTGACTTGACGGGTGTGGAATTACCCGAAGAGTTAGAAGAATTAAGAGAAGCAATAGCCGAAAATGCTCACGAAGTTTGGGCGGTAAATCGCAAAGCAGAGGGTTGGAGTTACGGAAGCAAGCGTGATGATGAGAAAAAACAAAATCCATGTATGATTCCTTATTCGCAATTGCCAGAAAGCGAAAAAGCATACGATAGAGAAATGGCTGTAAATACCATAAAACTATTGATAAAACTTGGTTACGAAATAAAAAAACGTTAAAAAAATGATAAAACCCTCGGAATTTATACACCCAGAAGATGCTGCGGCTTTGCAACAACTTGAAAGCATACCGGGATTTCCTCTTTTGGTGAAGAAAATATTGGCATTAGGTTTGGAGCAATTGCAGTATGGAATCAATATGGCTTCAACTATAAGACTTTCTTCAAAGCAATTGCCCGAGATTTACCGACATTTGCCACCGATTTGCCAGAGATTAGGCATAGAAGAGCCCGAATTTTATCTTGAAATGAATCCTATGCCAAATGCATATACCTTTGGAGATACAAAAGTCTTTATAACAATAACCTCTGGCTTGGTAGAAATGATGGACGATGAGGAATTAGATGCAGTAATCGCACACGAATGCGGACATATCCTTTGTCGCCATGTTTTATACAATAGTTTGGCAAATTATCTTAGACTTGGGGCAAATGCATTAGGCATATTAGGCTCGTTAGCCGCACCAATAGAATACGCACTCTATTATTGGAACAGAAAAAGCGAACTTTCTTGTGATAGATGTGCCGCATTAGTAACTTCTCCCGAAGTAGTTGCAAGGGTAATGTCAAGACTTGCAGGAGGGCCTAAAAGCATTACAGAAAATATTAACAACAATGAATGGGCAAAACAAGCAGATGAATACGATAGAATCTACAATAGTAATCTTTGGAACAAGGCTTTGCAAATTTCTGTCATAATGGGAATGTCGCATCCCTTTGCTGCGGTGAGAGTAAGAGAGATTTTGCGTTGGAAAGACAGTCAACAATATCGTAATTTCAATCCTTTGCTTTCGCCTTACTCGCAAGCAAACTATTGCAACTCCTGCGGAAAAATCATAAACGACGATTGGACATTTTGCAAACACTGTGGAAATAAATTAAAGTAATAACACAAAAAAAATAAACGAAGATGTTTTTCAACGAAGAAGGAATTTTAAACATAGATGAAGCGGTTTTGGAAACCCCTTCATACAAGAAAATTATGGAAGATGGCATTGTAACCGAAGAAGAATTGGTTAGTCAAGCCCAAAAAGTAGTTTCAATGCTACAAACAATGGAGAAAAAATACAATGAAGAACAATTATCAGAAATAAAAGCACTCCTAACAGAATCAAGCGTGCTTTATGCAGTTTACAACATTCATTCAATTCAAAATCTTAATAAATAAAATATGGCAACATTTAATACAAAAAAAATATTATACGCTTCACCAAGCCTAATTCCTGCAATAGCAGAAAGAATCTTAGATCAATTTAGGGCAGAGGGCTATGAAGTAAATTGCGATCAACTTAGCAACGGAGGATACGATATATCATTGCGAAAAGGTGGCTTTTTCAAGAGCGTACTTGGTATGAAATCAGCTTTAAAGATTAGTTTGCAACCACGAAACAACGAGATAGCATTTGAAGCAGGCGTAGGAATTTTCGGACAACAAGTAATTCCAACTGCAATTTCAATGTTTTTCTTTTGGCCAGTGTTGATTACACAAATTTGGGGCATGGTAAAACAATCGAAACTTGATGATCAAGCCTTGCAAATAGCCGAAGAAGTTATTTATTACTCAAATTCAAACAATAATTGCTCGACAAACAACTACGCAAACACCGCAAAACGATTTTGCACAGCCTGCGGAGCAGAAAATAAAGCCGAAGCAAAATTCTGCAACGCCTGCGGAACAAAATTAGACTAAGAGAAAAAAACGAAAAACAAGGAAGAATAAAAATACAACGCCGTTGTAGTAACACTACAATCGGATTGTAGTGGTCGTTTAATCGGATTGTAATGGTCGTTTAACGATGTTGTAAAAAAATAAAAACCAGAAAAAGAAAAAATGAGAAAGATTTCAATCATTTTGATAAGCCTTTTGCTTTTTGCAAGTGGGATTTCACAAGCACAAAAGGTGAAATATCCGACACAAAAAGGATTTGTGAGAACCATAGGAAGATATTATGATACGAAGGAGGTAACATCTATTTATAGGATAAAGGAT
>JAGBSA010000095.1 GCA_017632095.1 Bacteroidales bacterium
TATCGAAAAGTACGGTGCAGATGGCGTAAGAATGGGAATGTTGTTGGCATCTCCTGCTGGAAACGACTTACCTTTTGATGAAAGTTACTGCGAGCAAGGAAGAAACTTCTCAAATAAGATTTGGAACGCATTAAGATTGATAAAATCTCAACAAGTTGAAGATTTGCCTCAAAGCGAAACAGCTCGCCTTGCAACAGAGTGGTTTAAGGAGAAAATAAATCAAGCATTGATTTTGTTGGAAGACGACTTTGCTAAGTATAGACTTTCAGAAGCGTTGATGAGAGTTTACAAATTCATTTGGGATGACTTCTGTTCATGGTACTTAGAGTTGATAAAGCCGGCGTATCAGCAACCAATGGATAGAAAAACTTATGAAGATGTTCTTGAGATTTTCGAATGCTTGATGAAGATATTGCATCCGTTCATGCCATTTGTTACAGAGGAAATCTATCATTTGATAAGAGATAGAAAAGAGAAAGATTTCATAATGTTGGCCGAAATGCCAAAGGCTGAAAAGTTCGAAGAAAATCTGTTGAATGAGTTTGAATTTGTGCAAGAGTTCGTTTCATGTATTAGAACAATAAGAAACGAGAAAAATATAGCTCAAAAGAATCCTCTAAAAGCTTATTTTACGCAAACAGAACAAGCTTTCATTGTAACGAAATACTCATCTGTAATTTCAAAACTATGTAATCTTGAAGAGTTGTCTGCTTGTGAGCAAAAGGTCGAAAAGAGTATTGCAAAGATGGTAAGAACTATGGAAGTCTTTGTGCCGTTTGCAGACAATATAAATAAGGAAGAGGAAATCAAAAAGATAAATGAAGAGATAAAATACTTCGAAGGCTTTAAGGCGTCGGTTGAAAAGAAATTGTCGAATGAAAGTTTCGTGAACAAAGCTCCGCAAAAGGTTGTTGATATTGAGAAGAAGAAACTTTCTGATGCAGAACAAAAATTAAATACTTTGAGAGAACAGTTAGCTGCTCTTCAATAAATAAGAGTTTGATTGTAAGAAATGATTCTTTGGAATTTTTATTCAGAAGAATCATTTTCTTATGTCAAAATGTCAGTTTTTTGAATTTGGCACGGTTTTCGCAATCAGAGATATGAAATTCTTCAAAAAAGAAGAATCGATGTTTGAAAAATAAATCACAAAAAGAAAATTAAAAAATAAGGAGATATAAAAATGGCACAAGTAAACGTAAAACCATTGGCTGACAGAGTTGTTGTTAAGCCAGCAGAAGTAGAGCAAAAAACAGCGTCAGGAATAATCATACCTGATACAGCAAAAGAGAAACCAATGACAGGAGAAGTTGTTGCTGTCGGTTGCGGAAAAAAAGATGAGCCTATGACAGTTAAGGTTGGTGATAAGGTGCTTTACGGAAAGTATTCAGGAACAGAAATCAATATAGACGGAACTGATTACCTTATAATGAGAGAAAACGATATTTATGCAATAATCTAATAAATAAGAAACACTATGGCAAAAAACATAATATTCAATACAGAGGCAAGAGAGCAACTAAGATTAGGTGTAGATGCTTTGGCTAATGCAGTAAAAGTAACATTGGGACCAAAGGGTAGAAATGTTATCATTGATAAGAAGTTTGGTGCACCTCATATAACAAAAGATGGCGTGTCTGTAGCAAAAGAAGTAGAATTGGAAGACCCAATTCAAAACATGGGAGCTCAACTTGTGAAATAAGTTGCATCAAAAACAAATGACCAAGCAGGAGATGGTACAACTACTGCTACAGTTTTGGCTCAAGCAATAGTAAATACAGGAATCAAAAATGTAACAGCAGGTGCGAATCCTATGGATTTGAAACGTGGTATCGATAAGGCAGTTGCTGCAGTTGTTGCAGATTTGAAAGCACGTTCAAGAGAAATTGGTGAAGGAAAGGAAAAAGTAGAGCAAGTGGCAACTATTTCTGCCAATAACGACAAATTCATCGGTCAAATCATTGCTGATGCGATGGATAAAGTAAAGAAAGAAGGTGTTATCACTATAGAAGAAGCCAAAGGCCTTGATACAACAGTTAAAGTTGTTGAAGGAATGCAATTTGATAGAGGTTATTTGTCTCCATACTTCGTTACAAATACCGAAAAGATGGAAGCAACTTATGAAAATCCTTTCATCTTAATCTACGATAAGAAAATCTCAAACTTGAAAGAGTTGTTACCAATCTTAGAGAAGACAGTACAAACGGGAAGGGGGCTTTTGATAATCTCAGAAGACATAGAAGGCGAAGCTCTTGCTACATTGGTTGTAAACCGTCTTAGAGGTTCTTTGAAAATTGTTGCTGTTAAGGCTCCGGGATTTGGAGACAGAAGAAAAGAAATGTTAGAAGACATAGCAATTCTTACAGGTGGTACAGTAATTTCTGAAGAAAAAGGATACAAACTTGAAGATGCTGATTTGTCAATGCTTGGTACTGCACAAAAGATAACAGTTGATAAAGACAATACAACAATCGTTTCAGGCGCAGGTGATAAAGCTGCAATAGAGGGTAGAGTTAGTCAAATACGTTCTCAAATCGAGAAGACAACATCTGACTACGACAGAGAGAAACTTCAAGAACGTCTTGCGAAATTAGCAGGTGGAGTAGCTGTTATCTATGTTGGTGCAGCTTCTGAAGTGGAAATGAAAGAGAAGAAAGACAGATTTGATGACGCTCTTCATGCAACCAGAGCAGCCTTGGAAGAAGGTATAATCCCGGGTGGTGGAGTTGCATTCATTCGTGCAATTTCTGCATTGGACAATTTGAAGGGAGAAAACGAAGACGAACAAACAGGTATCCAAATAGTTCGCAGAGCATTGGAAGAACCGCTTCGTCAAATCGTTGCAAATGCAGGAATGGAAGGAAGCGTTGTTGTTAATAAAGTGAAGGAATTGGAAGGTGATAACGGCTTTAACGCAAGAACAGAAGTTTATGAAGATTTGCACGCTTCAGGAGTTATCGACCCAACAAAGGTAGCGAGAGTAGCGATTGAAAATGCTGCATCAATAGCTTCAATGATTTTGACAACAGAATGTGTTTTGTCTGAAATAAAAGAAGAAACTCCTGCAATGCCAGCAGCACCTGGCGGAATGGGAGGAATGTACTAAAATTCTATTAGGTGATAAAGCATAAAAAATAGTTGAATTGAGGGAATTGATTGTAAGTTTCATTGCAATCAATTCCCTATTTTAATAAAATAAAATCAAATGATACAGAGAATACAAAGCCTTTATTTGGCAATAGTTGTTGTGTTGAGTGGATTGAGTTTTATTTTCCCGTTGGCAATATTTGAATGCCAAGGATTCGATCCAACAATTTACGGATTAATCCCAGAAAGCGTTTCAGCAGAATCTACATCTATTCCACAGAGAACAATAGCTTGGAATGCAATATTCTTTCCTATCTTCATCGGATTGCTGTCATTAGTATCTATATTTATGTACAAAAATCGCATGAAGCAGGTTAGAGTTGTTGCAGTAGCGTTTTTGTTAAGCGTAATCTATGCAGGATTTATTTTCTTATGGATAATAGATTCTCAAGCTACCGCTTTGGCACAACAAAACATCACTGTAAGCAATATAATCTATGGAACAAGCTCATATTTCCCAATAGCACAAGTTATACTTTTGATTTTGGCACAACAAGCCATTAAAAAAGATGAAAAGTTAGTGCGTTCCTCAGAACGTTTGCGATAAAATAGTTTGAAAATAGCTTATTTTTAAGCATTAAGACAAATAAAAATCTCTGTTTTTTGAAAAAAGCAGAGATTTTTTTTGCAGATTTGCAGAATCTTTGTATCTTTGCACCCGCAAAATCATGGTGCGAGTAGTTCAGTTGGTTAGAATATCAGATTGTGGTCCTGAGGGTCGTGGGTTCAAATCCCATCTCGCACCCGGAGTTTTCGAAGAGAGTCTTTTTCAAGGCTCTCTTTTTTTGTTATTACACAAATTTTGTGTTACTTTGCAACTTAGTTTTGAAATAGAAGAATAACAATAAAGTAAAATAAATAATTATCAGTATGAAAAGATTGACAAGTTTGCTGATGCTCTTTCTTGGATTATTCATATCCATTAACGTATTGGCACAGAAGTATGAAACAGTCGAGAATGACCCGATGAAGACAAGAATCTATACACTTCAGAACGGACTGAAGGTATATATGTCTGTAGATAAGTCAGAGCCGAGAATACAAACCTACATTGCCGTCAGAGTAGGAAGTAAGAACGACCCGAAAGAGACAACCGGCCTTGCACACTATTTCGAGCACATGATGTTCAAAGGCACTTCAAACTTCGGAACAACAAATTGGGCAGAAGAACAAAAGTACATAACTCAAATAGAGAACCTTTACGAGGTTTATCGTCAAGAAACAGACAAAGAAAAACGAACTGCCTTGTATAAACAAATAGACTCTTTGTCTTACATAGCTTCAGGCTTTGCAATAGCCAACGAATATGACAAGATGATGAGTTTCATTGGCTCAAAAGGAACAAATGCCGCAACAAGTAATGACTATACATTCTACCAAGAGAACATTCCTTCCAATCAATTGGAAAATTGGGCAAAGATACAAGCCGACAGATTCTCGAATCCGGTATTGAGACTTTTCCATACAGAATTGGAAACCATATATGAAGAAAAGAATATGAGCCTTACAAACGAAGAAAGAAAAGTTAGAGAAGAAATGCTTAAGGCTTTAGTCCCTTCACCCCCATACGGACAACAAACCACCTTGGGAGAAGCAGAACATTTGCGTAATCCGTCATTGAAAAACATCAGAGAATTTCA
>JAGBSA010000096.1 GCA_017632095.1 Bacteroidales bacterium
AAATAAATATTTGATATGTATTTCTTCTTTCCCGCTTCGGGTGCAGTGATTGTAAGAGTCTTTCCGCTCTCTAAATGAATCACGCTTTTATCAAAAAGAGGCGTTGTTATGATATACTCTTTATCAACCGGTGAAACAGGATATAATCCCATTGCACTCATAACATACCACGCTGACATTTGACCTGCATCGTCGTTTCCGCAGATTCCCTCCGGTGTATTGTCGTATAAAGTTGTCAAAATTTGACGTACATATTGTTGAGTCTTGTGTGGCTGTCCTGCATAGGTATAAAGATATGCCGAATGTTGAGATGGTTCGTTGCCATGAGCGTATCCGCCAATCAATCCTGTAACATCGGCTTGGTTTCTGCCGTTTGGAGTTGCTGATTTGGAGAATAGCTTATCTAATTTCTTACAAAAAGCATCGTTTCCGCCCATTAAAGAAATCAAAGCCTCAACATCATGCGGTGCATAGAAGGTATAGTGCCAACCATTGCCCTCTGTATAGTTTTGATCTATTTGTCCGAGATCGAAATTCGGTAAAAAACGGCCGTTTTCTTTTGGTTCTATGAATCCGGTTGCAGGATTGATAAGGTTTTTATAGTATTGTGATTTTGCAATATATTCATTTTATAAATCCATTCTTCCTTGTGATTTTGCAACTTGGGCGACACAATACATATTATAAGCATATTCGACCGTCTTACTTACTCCTTCATGTTCAAATTCAGAAGATATGTAACCGTTTTCTGTAAATCTATCCAATCCGAGCAAGTTATGCTTTTTCTCTGTATAGTTTCGTTTATTTATTACACGCAATTGAGGGTCTGTATTGTTGAGCATAGATTCTAAAGTAAGCTTTGGATAAACTCCCAAGCCTTTTTGATATAGCTCTGCCAAAACACTGACACCGTGCATTCCTATCATACAGTGTGTTTCTGCAGAAGCCAATTCCCACATCGGCAATTCTCCGTTTTGCAACTGCATATCAATAAAGGTCTTTGCAAAATCCCTACTTCTATTTTCATCTATTATAGAAAGCAAAGGGTGAAGCGTGCGATATGTATCCCACAAAGAGAAAACCGTATATCGGTTATATCCTCTTGTGTTATGGATTTGGTCGTCCATTCCTCTGTATCGATTATCTACATCGCTATATAGATTCGGTGAAATCATACAATGATAAAGCGAAGTGTAGAATATTTCTTTTTGTTTCTTGCTTGCACCAGATATTTCAATCTTTCCTAACTCTTTTTCCCACAAAGCAGTGTTCTTTGTCAGTGCTTTGTCAAAGCGTATGCACTCTTCGCTTGCAAGATTCTTCAATGCACCTTCCTCACTTACAGAAGAAATGGCGGTTCTTGCCTCAATTGTTTTAACATGATCAGCAATCTCTAAGTCAAATTCAAGAAATAGACGCTTAGTTTCTTTATCGAATTTGTGTTTGCTTATTTTCGAAGAAAAGACTGTTGCAAAGTAAATCTTCTGATTTTCATTCCATGATTTAGAACAACGATAGCCAACAACTGTTGAGTCGTTTACTATTTTGTAATCAAAATCCAACAACTCATCTCTCCAAAGCAAGTCTATTATCACACTGGTTTGTTGAGCTGAAGCTGGAAATACATATTTGTGAAAGCCAACTCGCGGAGTTGTTGTAAGGAATGCGTCAATTTGTTGGTTGTTTAAGTTTTTCACATTGTAGTATCCCGCTCTGGCAAACTCACTTTTGTGATTGAAGGTCATTGAATAATCCTTCTGATTCCAATCTTTGATAGTCGGAATGAAAAGAATATCCCCATAATCCAAACAACCGGTTCCCGAAAGATGGGTATGAGAAAAACCATATATCACTTTATCACTGTAATGATAGCCACTGCAACCGTCCCAACTATCTTGACGAGTGTCAGGCGAAAGTTGAATCATACCAAATGGAGATGTAGCACCCGGATATGTGTGTCCATGTGCATCAGTTCCTACAATCGGATTAACATAATTGCTTTTTTGTGCATTAAGTCCAAGTGTGCACAACAGCATAAGAATCGCTGCAATATTGAATTTTGACTTCTTTCTCATGGTATTAAGAATTCGTTTTATTTTACCTCGTTTTTCGTAATTAATAAGCTACAAAGGTAATATTTTTTCACGACAAACAAATAAGGTTATGAGAATTTGAGGAAGTTTTTAGAAGTTTTCAAAGCCTGATACATTATAATATGTAAGCAAAACAAAGATCTGTTTTAGCGAATTGAAGTTTCAACAAAATAAAACCAAGTTTCAGAAAGCTGAAATCAAGTTTTAGAAAATCAAAACTAAGTTTTGTTAAACTCTGTCTTTCAATTAGTTTCACACACTCAAAAATCAAGGCAAAACAATTTGGATTTTAATCGGTTATATTTTAGAGATTTTGTTTTTAATGTCGGAATGGCTGAATCGGATTTCAAACTATGACAATTTGTCATAAAAAATCAATAATGCAATTTTGGCACGGAAGTTGATAATATAAGGGTGTAATTAAACAAATCGAGAGATAAAAATAATAAAATAATAGTTTATGGGAAAGATAATTGGAATCGACTTGGGTACAACAAACAGTTGTGTATCCGTAATGGAAGGTAATGAAGCTGTAGTAATATCTAACAGCGAGGGAAGAAGAACTACTCCATCTGTAGTGGGTTTTGTGTCATCAGGAGAGAGAAAAGTGGGTGACCCTGCAAAGCGTCAGGCTATCACAAACCCACATAACACAATTTATTCCATAAAAAGATTTATGGGAGAAACGTTTGATAAGGTTGCAGGTGAAGTTTCAAGCGTACCTTACAAGGTTGTAAAAGGTGATAACAATACTCCAAGAGTAGATATTGACGGAAGATTGTACTCTCCACAAGAAATTTCAGCAATCATTCTTCAAAAGATGAAAAAAACTGCTGAAGATTATCTTGGTGAAGAAATTACAGATGCTGTTATTACTTGTCCTGCTTATTATTGTGATGATGCGAGAACTGCTGTAAAAAACGCTGGTGAAATAGCAGGT
>JAGBSA010000097.1 GCA_017632095.1 Bacteroidales bacterium
ATTACTGATTTTAACTTCTGCAAGCGTTGGCAACGAAGAAAGGTCTTGGAGCGGTAATCTCTTTTGTTTGATGAGTTGTATTGCGTATGCACTTTACCTTACTTTGTTTAAGAATCTTATTCAACGCAATCACCCTCTCACATTGATGAAATGGATGTTTCTTTTCGGCTCTATAATGGTCTTTCCTTTATGTTATAAGCCTTTATGCGAAATTCCGTTTGCTCAATTACCATTAGAGATGTGGGGAAAGATTGCTTACATCATCTTAGCCGCAACATTCTTAACCTATTTGCTTATTCCTGTGGCACAAGTTCGCATCAGACCTACAACACTTTCAATGTACAATTATCTACAACCTATAGTTACAACATTGGTTGCAGTTTATATGGGCATGGGAACTTTTGGTTGGCAAAAGGCTTTGGCGGCTGGCTTGATTTTTGCAGGGGTTTACGTAGTTACTCAAAGCAAATCTCGTAAGCAATTAGAAATGGAGAAAAATAAAACGGCGTTTGAGAGTCAGCAAAACGAAGTTTCAGAAAATTAGATTCAAGTTTTAGAAAATTAAAACGAAGACTTATTTTATTGAATCGAGAAAAAGAAAAAAACACCTTCAAATAACACTTTAGCAAGTTTAGAAAGAAAATTTGTGTATCTTTGCAACGGATAAATATTCACAAGATGAAAAAACGTATAGCTTTATTTACAGGTTTCTTATTCCTATGTCTGTTTGGTGCAATGGCTCAACACGAAGACAATTCTCCTTTTCCCTTTTATATAGGTAAGGATTATGTTGTTGTTGGCGTAAGTTGCGACACCTCTGACAAGGAATTATTGGAAATAAGAAAAAACATATTGAAATATTCTTCGATTCGATTCACCGAATTCGATGTAATACGCTCTAAAAGTGGTAAAATACAATTCATGTCTATGGAAATAGATTGCAGAGATGGCTATAAAGCATCAATCTCTCATAGTTTTGAAAAAGGCGATAAATCAGTCCATGGATTTATTCGAGACTACACTCGCACTAATTACGACAGGGCTTTCTACTATGGAGATTTAACATCAGAACTATCGGGAATTGAAAGAGTTACACAAGCAATCGAAGAATCAAATCAAGCTTCTGAATAATTTTTTTCAAATAATATTAGGCTGAAACAAAAAAATATAGTACCTTTGCAGCCTCAAAAAGCGTAGAAAGATGGCAAAGAAAACGAAAGATGTAAGAGTTCAAGTTATACTTGAGTGTACAGAGCATAAGGCATCAGGAATGCCTGGAACTTCTCGTTATGTTACGACAAAGTCCAAAAAGAATACACCTGAAAGATTGGAATTGAAGAAATACAATCCAATATTGAAAAGAATGACTGTACACAAAGAAATAAAGTAACAAAATAAGAGGAGTATCGAGAAATGGAAAAGAAAGTAGTTGCAACCCTTAAGACATCAACAGGTAAAGATTTCGCAAAAGTAATCAGAACATTGCGCTCTGAAAAGACTGGCGCATACACATTCAAAGAAGAAATCATACCTTCAGACAGCGTTAAGGAATATTTTGCGAAAAAGTAAATTGACTTTCTGCTCGTTTTAGCGGCAGAGTCGTTTTTGATAAGCCCTCGAAGATTGATTAGGGCATACGGAAAGATAAAGTTGTTATACTCACTCTTATGATGAGAATAGCAACTTTTTTGTTTAATATTTGTATAACTATACAAGATTTCAATCGTTTGAAATTTAATTCATAACCAATAAAAGCAAAGGATTATGGGATTTTTTTCTTTTTTCACCAAAAGCAAGAAAGAATCTTTGGATAAGGGACTTTCAAAAACCAAAGAGAGTGTTTTCGGTAAGATTTCAAAAGCAATAGCTGGTAAGTCAAAGATAGACGAAGATGTACTCGATAACCTTGAACAAATTTTGGTTGAAGCGGATGTCGGAGTAGAAACAACCTTAAAGATAATCGAAAGAATCGAAGCCCGTGTAGCAAGAGATAAATATCTTGGAACTACAGAATTAAACAATATGCTACGAGATGAGATTTCTAATTTGATGCAAGAGAATGCAGGAGAAGAGAGAGAAAGTTTTGATATCCACACAAGCTCAAATCCTTATGTTATAATGGTTGTTGGAGTAAACGGTGTTGGTAAAACAACTACAATAGGTAAGTTGGCATATCAATTTAAGCAAGCTGGCAAAAAAGTAATCCTTGGTGCATCTGATACATTCCGTGCAGCAGCTGTTGATCAGCTTAAAATATGGTCTGAAAGAGTTGGCGTGGATATAGTTTCTCAAGGAATGGGAGCCGATCCTGCATCGGTAGCTTTTGACACTTTGAAGTCTGCAGTGGCAAAACAAGCCGATGTTGTGATAATTGACACAGCTGGACGTTTACATAATAAGGTTGGTTTGATGAATGAGTTGTCCAAAATCAGAAATGTTATGAAGAAAGTTTTGCCAGAAGCTCCTAATGAAGTGCTTTTGGTTTTAGATGCTTCAACTGGACAAAATGCAATCGAACAAGCAAAACAATTTACCGCAGCAACAGACGTCAATGCTTTGGCTTTAACAAAATTAGATGGCACTGCAAAAGGAGGAGTCGTGATAGGAATCTCCGATCAGTTCAAAGTACCTGTACGATACATCGGTTTAGGAGAACAAATGGAAGATTTACAAATCTTCAACACCAAAGCATTCGTAGATAGCTTATTTGAATAACTCACAAAGAATTAATTTAGAAATGAAAAAGACGATTTTATTATTATTATCGGCTGTTTTGACTATGCCGATATTTGCACAAAACAATTTCGAGAAGCATAATTTTTCAATGAATCTTGGTTACGCGTACAAGGCAACAGACCAGCATCCCTTAGAATTTGTTAATATGTCTGAGAATGAAGACCATGCGAAAGCGATGAAACATGGTTACGAATTGGAATTTGATTACGACTATCGTTTTCACAGATTCTTATCATTCGGTTTTAAGGCTTCGTTGTTTGGTTCAGTACATGGATTTGACGTAACAACTATTAATGGAAGTGGAAAGGAGGTCACATCTTACTACACTGATGACATGAATATCTTTTACGTTGGACCATCATTCAAAGTTCAACTTCCGACAATTGCCAATCACTGGGATATTTGGGCAAAAGCAACTGCCGGTTATATGAATATGAGAAACACCGACAAAAATATTACATCTGCAACATATAGTGGAAGTTGCTTTGGTTACGGGTTTGGTTTCGGAGTTGATTATTCTATTTCTAAATACATGGCAGTTGGATTCTCTACAAGCATGCTTGGTGGCACTGTTTCAACTCTTAAAATTGGGGAAGATGAAATAGATATTACCGGTTATGAAGAGGCTTTGCACCGTTTCAATTTCAACATCGGAGTAAGAATCAGACTATAATCACCTATTGAAATGCCAACAAAAGTAAATCTAATCACATTGGGATGTTCCAAAAACCTTGTTGATAGCGAACATTTGGCTGGGTTATTGGGAGAAGACTTCAAGATATATTTCGATTCCGACAAAAGACGTTTCGACATCGTTATTATAAACACTTGTGGTTTTATTGGAGATGCCAAAGAGGAGTCAATTGATATGATTCTTCAATATGCAGAAGCGAAAAAACAAGGAAAGATAAAAACCTTAATTGTTTTTGGTTGTCTGATTCAAAGATATACAGAAGAACTTTCAAAAGAAATACCAGAGGTTGATGCATTCTTTGGAGCTAATGATTACAAAGAGATTGCTGAATACTTGATGAACAAAACTCTTGAAAGAAATGAGACTTTGCGTTTGTTGAGTACGCCCAAGCATTACGCCTATTTGAAAATTTCAGAAGGTTGCGACAAGTTCTGTTCCTTTTGTGCAATCCCTTATATCAGAGGAAGGCATACTTCATTGCCTATAGAAGACTTGGTAGAGCAAGCAAAATCTTTGGCAAATCAAGGAGTAAAAGAACTAATCGTTGTTGCACAAGATACAACCAATTACGGAGTAGATTTATATGGCAAATGCCGTTTAACAGACTTGCTAAAAGAGTTTGCAAAGATTGATGCAATTGAATGGATCAGGCTTCAATACTCCTACCCTAACAATTTCCCTATGGATTTGTTGGATTTGATGCAAGGGGAACCGAAGATATGTAAATATATCGATATGCCGCTACAACACATCGACAACAGCATACTCGATTCAATGAACAGACACATAACCAAAGAACAAATCACAAGTCTGATTGAGCATTTGCGCACAAAAGTTCCTCAATTATGCCTTCGTACAACCTTGATTGTAGGCTATCCAAACGAGACAGAAGAGCAGTTTGCAGCGCTTAAAGACTTTGTTGCACAGACTAAATTCGACAGAATGGGAGCTTTCACTTATTCTCCTGAGGAAGGCACTGCCGCATTCAAATTAGAAGATAACGTTCCCGAAGAAGTAAAGTCCGAGAGATTGAATGAGTTGATTGAAATACAACAAAGCGTTTCTCTATCGTTGAATAATCAAAAAATAGGCAAAGTTTTCAAAGTCTTAATTGACAGATTGGAAGGAGATTTTTGGGTAGGACGCACCGAATTCGACTCTCCGGAGGTTGATAATGAGGTTCTGATTCCTGCAAATCAAAAAGCAAAAATAGGAACTTTTGTAAATGCTTTGATAACATCGGCAGAGGAATTTGACTTGTATGCAGATATTGTTTCTTAATTAAGTATGAATATAGCAGATAACACAGAGAAGTTAATAAACGACGTACTCGATACAATAGAATTGTTTATCGAACAAGACTATAAAGACATTGAGAAAACGTTTGAAGATTATACCATAAGGGTTTACATGACTACCGATAGAGATGAAAGCATTGTCGAATGGGATTATGATTTGAAAAATGCCGATTCCTATTTGATTAACGAACAAGAGGTGATTGACAGAGTTTACGACTGCATTTCATATTAGGAACTAAAAATAAAAGAAGCGGGAAATTAGATTTTAATTTCCCGCTTCTTTGTTTTAATCTACTGAAACCAAGTTTTAATTTTCTCTTTCTTCGTTTTAGAAAATTGTTTCTTCGTTTTAATATCCCAATATCTTCAACATAGATTTGTGACTTTGCTCTTTGGCAAAAAGTTTCGTCGTCCACTCTCCGTTCTCATCTTTATCCAATATGATATGTTTAGGTTGTGGAATAAGACAATGCTGAATGCCGCCATAGCCAGCAAGACTCTCTTGATAAGCTCCTGTATGGAAAAAACCAATATAAAGAGGCTCTTCCTCATCATTTGAACACTTAGGCAAGAATACGGCATTTGAGTGAGTTTCTGCTGAGTAATAATCTTGACTATCGCAAGTTAAACCACCTAAAAACACTCTTTGATATTCGTTATCCCACTTATTTATTGGTAACAAAATGAATCTTTGTCCAATTCCCCAAGTATCTGGCAAAGTTGTAATGAAAGAAGAGTCTATCATATACCACAACTCTCTATCGTTTTGTCTTTTTTGATCAATTATACTATAAAGAATGCAGCCGGCTTCACCAACAGTAAACGAACCAAACTCTGTAAATATGTGAGGTTCTTCTATATCCTGCTTATTGCAAATGTCCTTTATCTGAGCGAGTATCTCCTCTGCCATATACTCATAATCGTATTCAAAGCCTAAAGAGTTCTTTATTGGGAATCCACCTCCAATATCCAAAGAATCCAAATCAGGACATATTTTCTTCAATTCGCAATAAACATTCACGCATTTCTGCAACTCATTCCAATAATAAGCCGAGTCTTTTATTCCTGTATTGATAAAGAAGTGCAACATCTTCAACTTAAACTTCGGATTATTTGCAATCTTCTCCTTATAAAAGTCTACAATGTGATTATAACGAATACCTAGTCTCGATGTATAAAAGTCAAACATTGGTTCTTCTTCCGAAGCTATACGAATACCGACATTACACTGCGTCCTTACGCTATCATTCAACAAATCAATCTCCTCTATGTTGTCAATAATCGGTATAACATTAGTAAAACCGTTCTCTACCAAATCCGCAATGTTGTCAATGTACTGAGGACGTTTGAAACCGTTACAAAGAATGTACTGATCCTTACCAACCTTACCTTGTTCGTACAATTCATTGATTATATTTATGTCAAAAGCAGACGAAGTCTCTAAATGGACATCGTTTTTAATTACTTCGTCTAACACAAATGAGAAGTGCGAACTCTTAGTACAATAACAATAATTGTACGTTCCCTTATAATCAGTCTTAGCTATCGCAACATTAAACAAACGCTTAGCTTTCTGTATTTGAGAACTGATTTTCGGAAGATAAGTTATCTTCAACGGAGTACCGTATTGCTTTATTATATCCATTAAAGGAATTTCGTGAAAAGTCAATTCAGCATCTTCAACCTCAAATTCTTCTTGTGGAAACTCAAAGGTTTGCTCAATCAAATCATTGTACTTATTCTTCATGACATTATTTTATTTATGTTACATCAGTCTTTTTACCACAATCTAACTTCCTCGGATTGCTTTCAAAATGCAAATATATAACAATTCATCGTTTTATCACGCATTTTCTATGATTTTAATGCGATGATTGCTATTTATTTTATAATTTTGCCATCTGAAAATATAATGAACATAAACAAGAATACAAATATGAAAAGACTAAATTTAATTATGAGTTATTCTGCTGTACTCACAATGTTTTTTGCATTCACAGCATGCTCTCAAAAAAAGCAATATGTAGATCTAGGAGACCTTAAAACACTTGAAGATTCTGCATCCTATGTATTCGGAATATACGAAGGTATGGGAATGAAAGCACAAGGCTTTGAGATGAATCCTGAGATTTTTGCGAAAGCTTACCAACAAGCATACGCAGGAGACACTGCTGGAATGATGTCTCAAGAGCAAATGAAGGAAGTTATGCAAAAGTATCAAGCCAAGATGATGGAAAAACAACACGCTAACGCAAGACAACTGGCCATTCCATATCGCCAAGCCGCAGAAAAATTCCTTGAAAGCAACAAATCAGCAGAAGGAGTTATCACAACAGAAAGCGGATTGCAATACAGAGTTATCAAAGAAGGCAAAGGTGTGAAACCATCTAATCCAAACGACAGAGTAAGAATCCAATACAAGCTATCACTTCTTGACAAAGACGGAAAGATAGGAGAAGCCCTTGAAGACACATTTGAAAGAGGAGGCGAGCCTGTTATCTTCGCATTGAACGGAGGACTAATCCCAGGAATGATTGAAGTATTGAAATTGATGAATGCAGGATCTGTATTCGATGTTTGGATACATCCTGATTTGGGATACGGAGATCAAAACAACCCAGAGCTCCCTGCAGGAAGCCTTTTGCAATTCCGAATCGAAATGATTGAAGTATTGCCAGCAAAATTGTAAGACATAGAATCATAAAATCAAAAGTCCCGAGGCCTAAAACTTCGGGACTTTTTTATTTAATCAAATATCAATCTCTTAAAAACTTCTCTTGCTCTCCAACAAATCACTTTCTATTTTTTCAACACAGCCTTACGACTGATTGCACACAAACCTCCAAAAGTCAATATCGCATTTACAAGCAGCAACTCAAAGTCAAAACTATAATTAAACCACGCTTGAGAATTGTTATTCAAAATAAAACAAATCACAGGAGCTGCAATACAAACATAAGGCACCAATTTATCATTCACTCTTCTTTTAGTAAAGATACCAAATGCAAACAAGCCTAAAAGCGGACCATAAGTTATGGACGCGATCTGATAAAGCGTGTCTATCAAATGCTTATCCCTATGCTCTGAATAGAAGATTATAATACCTACAAACAATAATGCAAATGCCAAATGCACA
>JAGBSA010000098.1 GCA_017632095.1 Bacteroidales bacterium
AGAATAGCCGGCTTATAGTGTTCTGTTTTTATTTGATCAAAAGGAGGAGTTTGAAAAGGAGTATTCCATTCTTTGACCAAAGGGTTTTCTGCCTTTATTTTAGCAGCCTCTTGTGGACTTACTTGTCCTACAAGCAATGTTGTCATCATTGCCATAGCCAATGTCATTAAAATTTTCTTCATCTCTTTAATTTATGATATTTTATTCTTTAATTTAAGTTTGCAAAGATACGTCAATAATTTCTTACTTCAAAGCAAAAGGAATCAAAACCTACATATAAACAGCATCAATATGCACATTAAATGGATTTTAAACTTATTTAGATAAATTAAAAAAAAGTTTCAACAAAACGAAACGGCGTTTGAGCAAAGCAAAACTTGAATTCAAAAAATTAAAACGAAGAAATATTTTTCTGAAACTTAGTTATAATTTAACAAGAACTTATTTAATGGAATTGTATCATTATTTAGAGGGTAAAAAAAAGGCGTGTCATTTGATTTGCCACGCCTTTCGTTTTATTGTTTTGTTATTTTGCTCTGTGGCTTACAACATTTTCTTGTAGTCTTCCAAGATTGCTGGATCGAAGTTCTCAACATAGATTGCTGCTTTTTCGATTTCGCTTTGAGCTAACTTGGTCATCAAACGTGCAGATTTAGTAAACGATTCTTCTTTTGCTGAATCATTAACCAACAAGTTACACATAATCAAATAACCAGCCATTTCAACCAATCTTCTTGAAACAAAGTCGAATGCCTCTCCTGCTGTACCAAGTCTTTCTTTCGCACTTTCTACAACTGCTTCGTATCTTTCTCTCAATGAAATCAAGGTTTGTCTCATTGTTGCTAATTCTCCGCCTACTTCAACTGCTTCGTATTCTTTTATTCTTGCTGCATATACTCCTGAAGTTACACCTTTGATTGCCGCAACAACTTGTAGCTGTGATGTTCCTTCGTATATGGTTAAGATTCTCGCATCTCTGTAGAATCTTTCACAAGCGTAGTCTTTCATAAAGCCGCTTCCGCCGTGTACTTGAATACAATCGTAAGTTATTTGGTTAGCATATTCTGATGAGAACAACTTTAACATTGGTGTCAAAGCGTCTGCCAATCGTGAATAAGACTTCAACAATTGCTTTTCTTCTGGTGTGATTTTTCTTTCTCTTGAGATAGCTTCCAAAGACTTACACATATCAACTTGACGTGCTGTTTCGTATAGCAATGTTCTGATAGCGTCAGTCTTAGCCCTCATATTACCTATCATTTCGTAAACTTGAGCAAAGTCAGCTATCGGTTTACCAAATTGTTCTCTTTCATGAGCGTATTTAACAGCCTCTCTGTATGCTGCTTCTGCTAATCCAACAGATTGAGCTCCCACTCCCAAACGAGCTCCGTTCATTAGGCTCATCACATACTTGATTAGACCTAACTTTCTATCTCCAACCAATTGTGCAGGTGCATTGTTGAATACAAGTTCTGCTGTTGGTGAACCTTTGATACCAAGTTTGTTTTCTATTCTTCTTACGGTTACAGCCTTGTTTGCTCTATCGTAAACGAAGTAACTTAAACCACGTCCGTCCAAAGTACCTTCTTCACTTCGTGCAAGGACCAATTTGATGTCTGCATCGCCGTTTGTGATGAATCTCTTAACACCATTCAATCTCCAAACGCCGGCTGCTTCGTCGTAAGTGGCTTTTAAGCGAACTGCTTGCAAGTCACTACCTGCATCAGGCTCGGTTAAGTCCATTGAACAAGTGTCTCCCTTGTTTATTCTTGGCAAATACTCGTTCTTTATTTCTTCTGAAGCAAACTCATATATAGTTTCAGCGCAGTCTTGCAAGCCCCAAATGTTTGCGAATCCACAATCAACACGAGAAACTATTTCTGCTGCCATAACGTAAGGCACATATGAGAAATTCAATCCGCCATATTGTCTTGGCAAACTTAATCCATAAACTCCTGCATTTTTCAATGCGTCATGGTTCTTTTGAGTTCCCTTAGCATAGATTATTGCATTTTCTTCGATTCTTGGACCTTCAGCATCTACATCTTTTGCATTTTCATATAGGACATCTGAAGATATTTCTCCAATTATCTCTAATACTTTTTCGTATGAATCAACTGCGTCTTCGTAATTCTCAGGTGCAAAATCGTATTTATCTTTATCTGCATAGTCTCTTTCCTTCAATCTCACGATTTCTTCCATTAAATCGTGACGAAGGTGAAACTTCAAACCTTCATTATCTGTATAGAAATTACCCATAATATACTTGTGTTCTTATGTTCTACAAAAAAATGATTGACTTTACTTTGTATTGTTTTTATAATGCTTTATTAGCTGAGGTATAATCTCGAAAGCATCTCCGATTATCGTGTAGTCAGCAATTGCATTGATAGGTGCATTAGAGTCAGTGTTGATTGAAATAATCTTAGACGACTGTTCCATACCTGCACGATGTTGAACTGCTCCTGAAACTCCACATGCTATACACAATTTTGGACGGATTGTAACACCGGTTTGTCCAACTTGGCGTTCATGTTCAGTCATTCCAGCATCAACTGCAGCTCTTGTAGCACCAACTTCACCACCCAATACATCAGCAAGCTCATGTATCAATTTGAATCCATCTTTACCGCCAGCCATACCATAACCACCGATAACTACTATTTGAGCTCCCTTTATGTTTATCTTTTGTTCTTCGATTTCTCTTGAAAGAACCTTAACACAAAAATCACTTTCAGTTACATAGTTATTTACATTAACCATCTCCAACTGTCCTTTGTGATTAGCGTTATAGATTTCTTTCTTCATCACACCCTCTCTAACAGTTGCCATTTGAGGACGTGTTTCAGGGTTTACAATTGTTGCAATGATGTTACCACCGAATGCCGGACGGATTTGGTAAAGCAATTTTTCATATACCTTACCTGCCTTTTTATCTTCGTGTTCTCCAATTTCCAAACTTGTACAGTCAGCTGTCAAACCGCATTTCAAGAAAGAAGATACACGAGGTGCCAAATCTCTACCTACACATGTTGCTCCGAATAAACAGATTTGTGCTTCTTTTTCTTTCAATAATTTTGTTACTATTGAGAAATGAGGCAATGTTGTGTAAGGGAACAATCTCTCATCTTTGGCATAGTTGATTATATCTACTCCATACGGATACAATGTAGCTTCTAAATCTACCTTTACTTCGTTACCTACTACGATTGCTTCAACTTGGCAATTCAATTCGTCAGCTAACTTTCTTGCTTTGCTCAAAAGTTCCAAGCTCACATCAGCTATCACGCATTCTTCAGTAACTTCGCAATATACAAATATGTTGTTCATTTTGCTTCTTCTTTAATAATGTTAAACTCTTATGTATGAATTAACCGATAATGTGTGAAGCTATCAATTCCTTAACCAAGTTATCCAAACCTTCTTCAGTAGCTTCTACGTTTACACTTTCTTTTGCAGTTAATACTACATTTTCTATCTTCTTCACCTTTGTAGGAGAGCCGCTCAATCCCAAACGAGAATCTTCTGCTTCAATGTCTGCTGCATTCCAAAGTCCTATCTTCAAATAAGGCTTCTTTGCGAACATTTCAGTGCAATCCAAGTTCATTTCAGCAGCTTCTGCTTCTGTCATAGCATTTTTATACTTCATAACTTGTTTTGCGATAGCATAACGACACTCAGGCGCAGAAGAACCAACGGTTACCATACATGGATAAGCACATTCCACTTCTTCAACACCACGTTCCAAACGTCTCTTTATGCGAATCTTCTTATCATCTACATACAATACTTCTTCAGCATAAGTGATTTGAGGCATTTCCAATTTTTCTGCTGTTTGTGGACCAACTTGAGCAGTATCACCATCAATAGCTTGACGTCCTGCCAATACCAAATCAACTTTTCCGAGTTTCTTTACTCCTTGACTAATTGTGTAAGAGGTTGCCAATGTATCACTTCCTGCAACTTTTCTATCTGAAATCACATATCCGCCATCTGCTCCTCTGTAAAGAGATTGACGAATGATTTCTCCCGCTCTTACAGGACCCATTGTCAAAACATAAACCTCTGTTTGAGGCACTGTATCTTTAATATGCAAAGCCATCTCCAAAGCATTCAAATCTTCGGGATTAAAAATAGCTGGCAATGCCGCACGATTAACCGTACCTTCCTCTGTCATAGCATCTTTACCTACATTACGGGTATCAGGCACTTGCTTTGCCAACACTACAATTTTCAAACTCATATACTTTGTTATTTGTTAAACAGATTGCAAAATTACGAAATATTTTCGACACAAGCATCAATCACTATGTTATTTTGCTGTTTTATTGATTTGTAATCAAGTTTTAGTTTTTTCATTTCTTTGTTTCAGAAAAACAAAATCAAGTTTCAGTAAATCAACTCTTCGTTTTAGCAAATTGTTTCTTCGTTTCAGTTTTTTTTGTACCTTTGTTGCTTAAAACAATACATTGGCGAACATGAATCTAAACAATTTAAGCATAGAACAAAAAGAAAAATACTACGAAGCATTGTGCGAAATGATTTCTCCAAACAGAATAAGCCTATTCGAAAAAATCATAACAGAGAGAACAGATCACCTTTGCGTTGTTGTAGAAAACATATACCAACCACAAAATGCCTCAGCTGTTTTACGGACATGCGAATGCCTTGGAGTGCAACAAGTACATGTGATAGAGAATGAAAATGAATACAGACTGAATCCCGATGTTGCTCTCGGCTCTAGCTATTGGATTGACATGCATCGCTACAATCGCAAAGACAACAACACCGAAGATTGTCTTTCAAAGCTAAAATCACAAGGCTACAAAATCGTTGCCACCTTACCGGCTGAGAAAGACGTATCTCTACCCGAAATAAACATTAACCAACCGCTTGCAATAGTATTCGGAAACGAAAAAGAAGGACTTTCGGAAACAACAAAAAACATGGCAGACATCTGTATGAAAATCCCAATGTATGGATTCACCGAAAGCTATAACATATCTGTCTCAGCTGCTATCACAATGTACACCCTTACAGAGAAGATGAGACACGCTCAAATCAACTATCAACTAAGCGAAGAAAGACGTCTGAACACCCTTATAAAGTGGGCAAAACACAGCATCAGAAGAAGCGATATTGTAGAAAAAGAAATACTGAAGCGATTATTTAATATAGAATAAGCAACTAACTGATAAACAAAACAAAATAAGCACATACAAATCTCAAAAAACAAACAAAGCTTATCAAATGAAAAATCTCATCAAGACTTTCTCTGAAAAGATTGCAAAAGAAAGCAGTCTTGACCCGCGTGCTGTGGCAAATGTCATCGAGCTTTTGGAGAATGATTGCACCATTGCCTTCATTGCTCGTTATCGAAAAGAAGCAAGCAACTGCATGAACGAAGTAGAAGTTGCACATTTAGCCAAACGCTTAGAAGAACTCAAACAAATAGAAGGCAGACGCGAAAGCATACTAAACTCCATCGAAAAACAAGATGCACTAACCGAGGATTTACGCCTACAAATTCTCAAAGCAGACACGCTCATTCAGCTAGAAGACTTATATTTACCATATAAAACCAAAAGAAAAACTAGAGCTGAAGTTGCAAAACAAAAAGGCTTACAACCACTTGCAGACTTAATTCTACAAGAATCAAACTGTGATATACTATCTCAAGCAAAGAAATTTATCAATAAGTCAAAAGGTGTAGAAAACTCTCAAGATGCCTTAGCCGGAGCAAGAGACATAGTAGCAGCATCAATAAACGAAAACGCAACTATTAGAGAGGAAATGCGTTCTTACTTTCGCAACAAAGCCACACTCTCTTCCACCAAAGCAAAAAAAGACATAAAAGACGACAAATTCTCACAATGGTTCGATTGGTCTGAGAAAGCCATCAACGCTCCTTCTCATAGAATACTCGCATTATTCAGAGGCGAAAACGAAGGAGTGTTAAAAGTGAGCATAATGCCAAGTGACCAAAACTCAGCCGAAGATTTTTTACTACGAAAAACAATAAGAAAACGCAATAACGAAAGTTCGCAACAAAAAGCCTTAGCCGTGGCAGATTGTTACTCACGTTTACTTGCACCATCACTTGAAACAGAACTACGTAACGAACTAAAAGAGAAGGCAGATAAGGTTGCAATAGAAATATTCGCCAAAAACCTCAGACAACTCCTTTTTTCGTCACCATTAGGCGAAAAAAGAGTCTTGGCAATCGACCCCGGATTTAGAACAGGTTGCAAATGCGTATGCTTAGACGCCCAAGGCAAATTGCTCTACCACGATGTGATCTATCTCTTTCAAGAAGAGCAAGCCCGCCAAAAACTATTACAATTGGTCAAACGCTTCGATTCACAAGCCATTGCCATAGGTAGCGGCACAGCCTCAAAAGAAACGCTCAACTTAGTCAAATCTATCAACTTTGATTCAAAACCTCTGATAAGCATTGTTAACGAAGACGGAGCCTCAGTTTACTCTGCATCCGATATTGCAAGAGAAGAATTAGGTGATTATGACATAACAGTTCGAGGAGCCGTAAGTATAGGCAGACGTCTTCAAGACCCATTGGCAGAATTAGTAAAAATAGACCCAAAATCCATAGGTGTAGGACAATATCAGCACGATGTAAACCAATCACTTTTGAATCAAAGTCTAAAACAAGAGGTAGAAAGTTGTGTAAACGCCGTTGGCGTAGAACTAAACACAGCAAGTCCTAAACTATTAAGCCATGTTTCTGGCATAGGTGAAACTTTGGCAAAAAACATTGTTGAATATAGAAACGAAAACGGAGCATTCTCTTGCAGAAAAGAACTACTCAAAGTAAAAAGATTTGGAGCCAAAGCCTTTGAACAATCAGCCGGATTTCTAAGAGTAAGAACATCTGCAAACCCTCTTGACAATACCGCAGTACACCCTGAAAGGTATGCCTTGGTGGAGCAAATGGCAAAAGACAACGGCTGCAAAGTAATCGACCTAATCAAGTCTCCGGAAATCCGTTCAAAAATAAATATCAAAAAATACATAAGTAACGATTGCGGATTACCAACTCTTAATGACATAATTGAGGAATTAGGTAAGAATTCGAGGGACATACGTACTAAATTCGAAGAAAAAGAGTTTAATATTGGTATCAACTCTGTGGAAGACTTGAAAATAGGACAATGGCTCTTAGGAAAAGTCAGCAATATAACCGCTTTCGGAGCCTTTATCGATTTAGGAATACACACAGATGGGCTTTTACACATAAGCAAAATAAGTAAAGAGTACATATCTGAAGTAAGCCAAGTCTTACATTTAGGACAAGAGGTAAGAGTACAAGTAACAGAAATTGATTATCAAAGAAAAAGAATCTCGTTATCGATGATTTCGGACTAATATTATAAAATAGAGCATTAACAAACGATGAAAAGCAAATTCATAAAAGCAATAGCAGTGTTCATGATGTTGGGAATCGTAATGATTTCCGAAAAATCCACTGCACAGATGTTCAAAGCCTATGGAGTAGCAGGGCTAAATGCTGCACAGATTGACGGAGATGAAGTATTTGGTTATAATAAAATAGCCCCACAATTAGGAGTTGGTTTGATGATTCCTTTTGATATGCGACACCCTTACCAAGGCTGGCAAGCAAGCATGGAAATACTATTCTCACAACGAGGTGCGAGAGAAACATTAGACCCGTTCGCCTACAAGACAACCCTTTCCTACATAGACATTCCTGTAATGCTTCACTACATAGACACAAAGGGCGGCTGGACATTTGGACTTGGTTTGCAATATGGAAGACTTATCAAAGTGTCAGAGGATTGGGGGTTACCTGATTCAGTAATCCATGGATTTGAACGTCCGTTTGACTTCCCTCCTGCACCCGCTTTCTCAAAAAATGACTTAGACATAGTTGCTGAAATCAGGTTTACCATTTGGGAAAAGTTCAAATTCAGTTTCCGTTATCAATATTCGTTAATACCAATACGCGAAGACGTATGGTTCTACAATGGGTATAACGCAGGAACACAAGAATACAAATCATGGAGCAGAGATTTCACAAACAATTATTTAAGTTTCCGACTCTTATACATGATAAACGAACGTAGCAGCAAAGAATTAGACAGAAATATAAACAGAACATCTTACTAAGAAAAGCATGAATCAGAAAATCGCATTATTTCCCGGCAGTTTCGACCCGATAACCAAAGGACACAAAAGCATAGTAGAGAGAGCTTTACCGATGTTTGACAAAATCGTAGTGGCAGTTGGCACCAACACAGCCAAAAATTCTGTTTTTCCATTAGAAAAAAGAATTGAATGGATCGAAAGAACATTCGCTCAATACGACAATGTGGAAGTTGTAACCTTTAATAGTCTGACCGTAGACTTCTGTAGAGAAATCGGAGCCAAATACATACTGCGAGGACTTAGGAACTCAACCGATTTTCAGTACGAAAGAAATATCGCACGCATCAATCAAGAACTTGACAGCGAAATAGAGACAATATTTCTTATGACAAAACCGGACGATGCCGCCATTTCGTCCTCCTTAGTAAGAGAAATCCTTTCATTCGGACGAGATGTGTCGCAATTCATTCCCGAAGAAATCACAATAAGCATTAATGACATAACAAAGAAATAAACCATGGCAAGAGTAGCATTCAAACCCGGAACGATGATTTATCCTTTGCCCGCAGTGATGGTTTCATGCGGCGAAGCAGAATCAGAATACAACATGACGACTGTTGCTTGGACAGGAACGATATGCACAGAGCCGCCAATGTGTTACATATCCCTTAGAAAGACACGTCATTCCCACGAAATAATATCAAGAACCAACTGTTTCGTTATAAACCTTACAACCAAGGAACTTTGCAAGGCTACGTATTGGTGCGGAGTGCGTTCAGGCAGAGACTATACCAAATTCAAAGAAACATGACTTACTGCCGTAAAA
>JAGBSA010000099.1 GCA_017632095.1 Bacteroidales bacterium
ATCTTTGTAGAAACTCCTATAGCATACTTTAACCCGGTTAAAGCGGTGAATGACTTGCTTGAAACGGCACATCAAAATCCTAAAAGATTGAAAAAATAGTATGTTTTCAACAAAAAATGGTGGAAAAACTTGTGCGTAAAAAAATAACTTTGTACCTTTGCCGTTTCAAATAGTGATTATAAGTAGCGTTTTGCGAATTCGCAAAGCTTTGATAATAAAAGAATAAGATATGTCTAAAAGAATGATGGTCAAGATATTGTTGCCTGTGATGCTTATGCTGCCTTTGGTGGTAGAGGCGCAAATTCACGAAAGGGGAATGATGAGAAACCGCACCAATGTCGAAATCGAGAGTTCAAGCTACACAATAGGAATCGTTAAAGATACAGCTAAATTTCAAAGTTCATTCATTCAATTTGTTAATAACAGCATTGAAGATGATGTTTCGGCAGAAAGCGAAGATGATATTTTGGTTGCTACCTTTGATAATGGCTCTGTACATTCTTATCAAAAGAAATTTGACTACACAAGCATAACTGAGCCAATTGAAATACAATTGGTAAATAACGATAAAAAGCAATACTATGCTTGTCCTTTTGAAGGACGGGTTACTTCTCACTTTGGACCAAGAAGAAGAAGATGGCACTATGGAGTAGACTTGGGATTGAGAACAGGACAGCCAATTAAAGCCATGTTTGACGGCAAAGTAAGAATTGCAAAACGTGCAGGAGCTTACGGAAACTTGGTTGTGATTCGTCATAACAATGGATTGGAAACTTATTACGGACACTTGTCTAAGATAAACGTAGAATTGAATCAAGACGTAAAAGCAGGTGAAGTGTTAGGTTTGGGAGGAAGCACAGGTCGTTCGACAGGACCGCACCTACATTTGGAAATAAGATATTTGGGAGCGGCGATAAATCCAGAGAAAGTTATAGATTTCTCTACTTTCCAACTAAAAAGCGACACCTTACATCTTACAAGAGAATATTTCAAAAACGGAGGTCGTTCTTCTTCTTCCTCTAAGAGACAATTGGCAAACAATAGCTCGTCAAAGGCAAGTAAGGGTGGAAAATATTATACCGTTAGAAAAGGAGATACACTTGGAGCTATTGCAAAACGAAACGGAACAACGGTTAAAAAACTTGCTCAATTGAACAATATAAAAGGATCAAAGATTAGAGCAGGACAAAAAATTAGATTAAGATAATTTGATTTCGATTTATGGACATGAGGTTTGGATAGTAAAATATCTAAACCTCAATTATTTTTTAGGGATAACATAAAAATAAAACATAGAATCATGAAAATAGCATTACCAACAAGAGGAACAATGGTTGATGACCACTTCGGACATTGCGAAGCCTTTACAATCTATACAATAGATAATAATCAGATAACAAATATAGAGACATTACCATCACCAGCTGGCTGTGGTTGTAAGTCAGGTGTTGCTGTAATTCTTGGACAGATGGGCGTTGAACTTATGCTTGCCGGCAATATGGGAGAGGGTGCAAAAAATGTATTGGAATTTAATGGCATCACGGTAATAAGAGGCTGTCATGGAATTGCAGAAGAAGTGCTTAAAGCATATCTAGAAGGCAATGTTTCTGATAGCGGAATTGGTTGTAGTGCACATCACACTTGTGATCACGAACACTAATAGACACACTTCTGAAAATACATATATATAAACAAACGTCACAAACCTCGATCGTGAATTATTTCAAACGGTCGGGGTTTTGACTTATAAAAGCAGCCCAAGAAGTCTTCTTTGCTTTTGGAATCTTAATATTGGATTTAGGCTCTTCCGGTAATTCTTTTTGATAAGAATGACATACAGCTACGGCCAAAGCATCAGTAGCGTCAAAATATTTTGGCAAATCTTCAAAGCCATACATTCTTTGCAACATATTAGCCACTTGTTCTTTGGAAGCCGCACCGTTTCCTGTAATTGATTGTTTGATTTTGCGAGGAGAGTACTCCACAAAAGGGATACTGCGAGAGAAAGCGGCCGCAATGCACAAACCTTGTGCTCTTCCAAGTTTCAACATTGATTGAACATTTTTCCCAAAGAAAGGAGCCTCTATGGCAAGCATATCCGGGTGATAGCAATCGATGATTTCGACAATCTTGTCAAACAAATGCTTCATCTTAGTGCTCATTTCCTCTTTGCTACCCAAGACAATAATATCCATTGTCAAGATTTCAACAGACTTATTTCGTTGTTCTATAACCGAATAGCCGAGAATGTTCGTTCCGGGGTCGATTCCGAGTATCCTTCTTTCTTTTGTAAATTGTGTCATCTCTTTTGTGTGAAACTTTGCATTAAAACGCCCTGCAAAGATAGTGATAAAAATAATTCGTACAATCTTCTGCTCTACTGAAACGCCGTTTGGGCGGAACGAAACGCTGTTTCAGTAGAATAAAACGGCGTTTTAATTTCTCGAAATGGCGTTTCGTTTTTAATAAAATCAATAGTTCGTTTTTGGAAATTCAATAATAAGTCGTATATTTGCAAGTTCAAAAACAAGAAACAAAAAATAAGTAATAACAAAAAAACAAAAAAAAGAGATGTTTAAAGGACACCCAAAAGGGCTTATTTCGGCAGCCCTAAGTAATATGGGAGAGCGTTTCGGCTACTATATTATGAATGCCGTGTTAGTGTTATTCCTTTGCTCAAAATTTGGTTTGAGCGATGCAACAGCAGCAATTATCTATTCTTGCTTCTATTGCGGAATTTACATTCTTAGTTTGGTCGGCGGTATAATCGCAGACAGAACACAAAATTACAAAGGAACAATCCAAGCAGGTTTGGTTACAATGGCAGCAGGTTACGTTTTGTTAGCTATTCCTATTACAGCTACTGACGTAAACACAAGTTGGTTATTGCCATTAACTTGTTTCGCTTTGTTGATGATTGCGTTTGGTAACGGTTTGTTCAAAGGAAACTTGCAAGCAATCGTTGGTCAAATGTATGATAACTTCGAAGCAGAAGAAGCTAAAAAAGGAGAAGAAGCTCTTAAACTTGCAAAAGACAAGAGAGACTCTGGATTCCAAATTTTCTATGTGTTTATCAACGTAGGAGGTTTGATAGCTCCTTTCGTAGCTCCGCTTATCAGATCATGGTGGTTGAAAGTTAATGGATTCATCTACAATGCTAAACTTCCTGCTCTTTGCCACGAACAATTGAATGGTACATTGGCAGGAGATAAATTGACTAACTACAACGAATTGTCTGCACAAGCAGTTACTAATGCAGGTGCTGCATTCGAACCAACTCAATACTTGGAAGTATTCAACCAAGGAGTACACTTCTCTTTCATTGCATCAGTTCTTGCAATGGTGATTTCATTGACAATATTCCTTTGCACTAAGAAAGGCCTTCCTACACCTGCTAAAAAGGCTGCAACAGAATCTGTTGGTTATACAGCAGAAGAAAAACTTGCAATGGCAAAAGAAATCAAACAACGTTTGTACGCTTTGTTCGCAGTGTTGGGAATAGCAATATTCTTCTGGTTCTCATTCCACCAAAATGGAGCATCATTCTCTTTATTTGCAAGAGACTTTATGGATACTTCTAAGGTAGCTCCTGAATTCTTACAAGCAATCAATCCATTCTTCGTTATCGTATTGACTCCTGTTATTATGGGATTC
>JAGBSA010000100.1 GCA_017632095.1 Bacteroidales bacterium
GTGAAGTCTATGTTAACGATGTCGCTTGCAGGATTTGGATATGCTTGTCCTATTCCTTCAAGTTCTAATGGTTGAACGCTGTTTATAGATACGTAAACGTCTTCTTCGCTTATTCCTTCAACATCTCCGCCGAATACTGTAGTGTAATATCCTTGTGGAGCGGTCATTGGTTTTGTTATAGTTTTGCCGTTGTTTGATGTGGCAGAGATATAGTATTCCAAGGTGTCTCTTTGTGTGCTTGGATAGGTGAATTGAGCTGTGTACATATTGCCTCCTTCGTCTGTGAGTTCGATTTCCTGCCATTCTTCTTGGTTTGCGAATCGGTAAACCAATTTTGCGTTTGCTATTCCGCTTCTGTTTTGTGCTATAACTCTGTATGTGGCTGTTGAAGTGCTGTTTGAAGTGTTCCACCATCTGATTGGGTCGTGGTAGATTCTCACAGGGTTTTCTGCAGGTATTTGTTTGGTGATGCAGTGTATCGCTCCGCCAAATCCGTCGAACTCTCTGACGTCGATTTCTTCAAAAACATATCCCGGGTATCTTTGTTTCATGATTTCGATTGCTTCTTTGTTGCCTTCAACATCTCCACGGCGTGAGCCGGAAAGAGATTCGTCATAGAAAACAGGTTGCATTATTGCTCCGTTTACAAATGTGTGATTGCTGAAAGAACGTGTGTAGGTGTTGTTGTATTCACTTTGAGAGTTGTACCAAGAACCGTTGTTTTTGCGAGGAAGAGGTATGCGTGTGTTGTGGTAGTTTACTCCAAACATTGTTTCCATTCGACAAAGCGAATCCATGTTTGATTCTACTTTTTTAGGGTCTGAAAGGTTTGCCATTTGACTTGGGTGCTTGGTAGATACGAATGTGTTTTCGTCCCACATATCACAGTATAAGTCAATGTGCCCTGTGCCACCGTCATATCTCAATGCAGGCAATACAATGCATCTTGAAAGATTCAGAAGGTGAGAAAGAGAGTCTCTTACCTGTGCATTGCTGACAGAAGGCTTTGTTTCCATTATGAAACCGTACTCACTGGTTGAGTCAAGTACGTAAAGTCCGTAGCTGTCTTTGTTTGCGCTATACACAGCATCAGAAGTGAATAGTGTGCCTGCTCCATCTAACAATATATTCCCTCCTTCAAATTCGATGGTGTTTGTAAATACTCTGAATCCTGCTTGCTCTCCGATTCTTTTTGCTATTTGGTCGTCAAGCGGTCTGCCACCATAGTATTCGAAATCCCTAAATCCGATGCTGTCTTGCTCACCGTAGTAAAATGCAACAGGACCACAGTCTCTGTACCAGAAGGAGTTGCCCGGATTTACGAAGAATCGGTAGTTTGTAAGCGGAGTTCCTCTTTCTTGCATGAAGTCTTTGATTATTGTACTGTCTTCCGGTGCCCATATATTTATCCATACTTGTGCGTGTTGTTGGATTCCGTTTGCCAATTTTGCGAATAGTTTTGCGTAAGGGCTTGAAAGGGAAATGTCAGGTGTAGATACAACTTCTTCAAGGTAGTAGTCATCTGCATAGTATGATATTCCTAATCCGTCGAATAATTGTTCTGCAGGTTCGTTGTTAGCTACTGTGTAGGTGTCATAAAGCCATGTCATAAGTATTGCTTGCACCTCGTCGCTTTCTATTGGGAAGATCATGTCATTTGGAACGTCCAAAGGTGTCTTTATTTCATTGGCATCAGTCTTTTTAAGAAAGTTCGGTTTTTCTAAAAGATTTGCTCTTTTTTGAGGTATTCTCGAGTGAATGCTTTTGTAAATCGTGTTGAGGTCCTCTGCATTCATTAGACTTTTGATTGATTTTACTGTTTCTTGTTTTTGTTGCAAATTTGTCTGTCCTATGACTGTTGCAGAGAACAAAAAGCATAGAAGACTGATTGCAAATTTTACTTTCTTCATATCCTATAATTATTTATTTTGTTATTATTTATTTGATTTGCCTTTTTTGAAACGAGTTTGCAAAAATAAGCCTCTTTGTTTGATTAACCAAAAGAATGTCTTTGTTTTATGATATTTTATGATTTGGAAATGTGATGTTGATAAAATATATGGAGATTATGATTGTTAGTTAAAAAAAAATGCGTATTTTTGCAACATTATTTTGACATGAACGTTAAAAGGAGTATTTAGAGAAAATAAATAATAATCAATTTTTATGAAGAAAGTAATATTTTGCATCTCTGCTTTCATGATGTTTTTGACTGCAGGGGCACAAGAAAAGAGCGTTTTCAGAAACGCTAACTTTGAAACAAATCGTTTCATTGATAACTGGGAAATCGCTGTTGGTGTAGGAGGACAAACTTTCTACAGATTGCCAGAAGACGGAGCTGAAGGCTTGAATCCAGAAAACAAGATAACATTCGGATTCAATGTGTCAGCAGCTAAATGGTTAACACCAGTGTTCGGAGCAAGAGTTCAATATCAAGGTTTGACTATGAAGAACTACGTTCCTGAAACTGTAACTGAAAATGCTTGGAGTTACCACTACATTCACGCAGATGCGATGGTTAATCTTAGCAATTGGATTTGTGGATACAAGAAAGATAGATTCTACAATGCAGTATTGCTTGCTGGAGCAGGTTATGGTATGTCTACAAGAGAAGACATGGAAGGCATGAATAACGAATACGTAGCAACAGCAGGATTGTTGAACAGATTCAGACTTTGTGAAGCATGGGACGCACACCTAGAAATGAAGATGAATCTTACAAAGGAGAATTTCGATAACACAAATGCAGGTATCAGATTCGCAAATTTGTATGACGTATCAGTAGGAGCTACATACAAAATTTCAAACAAGAGAGATTTTGATTTGATAGATCACGCTGCTTACGCTTCTAAGATAGCTGCTTTGGAAAAAGATGTAGAAAGCGGAAAATCTACAATCGCAGCTGGTGAAGAAGAAATCGGTAAGTTGAAAAAAGCTTTGGATAAAGAAAAGAAGGCTAAAGAAGCTGCTATGGAAGCAGAACGTAAAGCTAAATCTGCATACGTACCAACTGCAAACCAATCATTGTCTATATTCTTCCGTTTGGGTTCAAGCGAAATTACAGACAAGAATCAAGAAAACTTGAAGTTCTTGGCTGAGGCGATCAATGCTAGCAAGGGTAATGATGTGTTTACAATCACTGGTTACGCAGATAAACAAACTGGATCTGAAGGATACAACGAAACTTTGAGTAAGGAAAGAGCAGAAGCTATCTACAATTACTTGATAGACTTGGGTGTTGAAAAAGACCGTTTGAAAATAGACTACAAGGGATGTAAAGAACAACCATTCACAGGTAAAGCTTACATGAACCGTGTAGCGATAATCAAGAAGTAATTAAAGCTTTAATAAATTTCAAAAGGGTTGAAGGTTTCTTCAACCCTTTTTTTTATTCTCTATTTATGTATAAAATAAGGTAGCAATGATGCAAATGGAAGTACTCATCAAAGCATAATTCATCAACTCTCGAAGTGTTGGGAAGAGAGTATGAGTTTTAATCTTGGTAAAATTAAACTTGTTGTAAATTTTGGCTAATCGGAGATAAATTAAGAAATAAAGTCTGTTCGTTTAGAATCAAATTGTAGCTAATTGAAATTACGTTTCATAAAACTGAAACGAAGAATCAAAATCTTGAAATCAAGAAAGATTAAAATAAAACGAAAGATAGCTTTGAATCATTGTAACAAAAAATTTGTGCTTTCGTTTTTTATTTATACCTTTGCACTTGCTTAAGTGTGCAAAATCGGGAGTGGTTTTGTTTTGGCGAATAAAAAGAAGAAGTTATGCATATTGCGATAGCGGGAAATATAGGAAGCGGAAAGACAACTCTTACGGGTTTATTGGCAAATCATTTCAAATGGCAAGCAATCTATGAACAGGTTGATGATAATCCATACATTGCCAATTTTTATGAAGATATGAGAAGGTGGTCATTTAACTTGCAGATATATTTTCTTCATAAACGATTCAAACATGTGATTGATTCAAGAAATTGTTATGAGAATACGGTGCAAGATAGAACCTTGTACGAAGATGCTTATATCTTTGCTCCGAATCTTCATGCCATGGGATTGATGAATACAAGAGATTTTGAGACATACTCATCTTTGTTTGAGTTGATGAATTCCTTTATAAAGCCACCTGATTTATTGTTATACCTAAAAGCATCTGTGCCAACATTGGTCAGTCAGATTGCAAAACGAGGTAGAGAGTATGAAAACAGCATACGTTTAGATTATATAAC
>JAGBSA010000010.1 GCA_017632095.1 Bacteroidales bacterium
GGAGCCCACCATGTTGTATCCTCTCCACAGATTGAGCGAACTCTGAATTTATACATTGTTCCGGACATCAAATCGTCGATTTCGATTCCTGTAGACGAAGAAACGATTAATGATTCCCAAGTTTCAGCACCATAGACCATGTATTGAATTTCCCACTCATCTCCTGATTCTGTTTCCAAATCAAATGTTATTGAGTTTGCTTGAAGTCCTCCTTCCGGAACAATAACATCTGTCGGAGGGGCACATTCTAAGTATTCGATAGAAATATTATCTACTTCAACGCCTAAACCATCTCCACTGCCACTATCTTGTCTCCATGCAAAAACAAGATTCTTTATCGAACCGGCTACTAAACTGCTTGGAACGATGATTTCTGCTGTGGTTGGGATTGTTTGCAAATTGAATTTAACTCCTGATTGGTAGATAAAGCCTTCTTGTTGAGCTGTACTGCTTGCCCAAGTTGGAGTTGTTGTACTTGCAGATAAATCCTCTGATAGGTCTAATAACGCAAACTTAATGAAATCATAGGTAGATTCTCCACCACCTTGGTATTCGAAAGTTATTTTATAATTTCCTGCTGTTTCATCTGAAAACTCCACAGGAATCGAAGCAGTAACGAAATTTGTTCCACTTGTATTGTAAGAAACAGTAGCTCCGTTATCAGAAGAAACATATAGTTTGTTGTTTACTTCTTCTGTTGATGTACTTCCTATATATAGTTTACTTGCATGAGTACCGTTGTTTATCATCCAACGAGAATTCATATCCTCATCTTCAAAATCACAAATGAATGGAATTGTTTCTGCTGCAGAAGGCAAAGATATTGTAACCGGTTCAGAACTTTCTCCTCCGCAATCGTAAGCCAAAACAAATGTATAAGTGCTACCAGATGTCAATCCTTCCAAAACATAAGGCAATTCGGTGTCATAAGGAATGTTTACCACTGTTGCAGTTTCCTCATCATAAGTTTCACCTTCGTTATAAGAAAGAATCAAATCGTATTCTAAGTCTTCATCAACAGGCCATGAGATATTGACACTTTCAGATGTAGCAACCTCACAGTTGAAACTTAAAAGGTCTGCACAATCCACATGTTCTCTCACTTGGAAGTTGTCGATGTGAACATCGTTATCGCCTCCTGAAACAAGACATTCTGCATAGAAGGCAACTTTTATCAAGCCTGTGTATCCCAATTCGGTCAAATTGATATTCAAACGTTGAGGAGTGTTTGTAAGTTCTTCGATATTTCTTTCTATTGTTCCTTCAGTAGGGTTTGCCTTCCAAAGTATTGCGTTGTTGAAATCCCAAGTGTTTCCGCCATCTGTTGAAACCACCACACCGAACTTTTGTTGTCCGTATTGTTCAACAGGGTTTGCATTACCATAATCTGTATAAGCAATATCGAATGTCAAGTCATATGCTGTGCTTCCATCACCTAAATCGATGTTTGGTGAGATCAGCCAATCTCTTTTCGAAGATCCATAGCTGTTTATTTTTGCATGTAGATCAAACACGTACGAACTAGAAGTAGTCCAATCGCTGGTATTTCCCCACATTACAGCACCATTTGCGATTGAATCCCAAGTTCCTTTTGCTTCTCTCCAGCAATAAGTTACCGCTGTTCCAGCAGGATATGGGTCAAAGTCTTCAACGAAAGGTGGTTCAAGGTTTGCACATATTGTTGTTATGCTGACTGCAGGTGCAAATTGGAAACCTGTTTCGTTACCATCTGAACAAATTGCCTTTATGTTTATGGTATAGGCTGTTGTTTGTTCCAATCCTGTTAATGTGAAAGGATTTTCGGTTGCTTCAACAATAGTCCAATCAGCTGCTGACGAAGTTTTGTAATATATATTGTAAGAAGTAGCCTCTTCAGACTCTGTCCAAGTCAAATCAACTGAACTTCCGGTTATGTTAGACGCTGTTAAACCACTTGGTCTGCTACAAGTAGGAGTAGGCATCACCGTAACATCATTCACATAAATCGCTCCTTGTGCAATTTTTCTATTTCTTACAAACGCCAAACGATATTGTCCGCTAAGTTCTTCAAGAGATATTTCCTTCTCTTCGTAAGTTGTTGCGAATGTTGTAATGGAATCAAGTAAGAAAAATGCAGATGTGTCTGCCAAAGAAGTAACATCTCCGTCAGAAAGTTCAAAAGCATATATTCTCAACTCAGGAGAGTATGACGAACTTGACTTCTTGGTAAAGAATGTCAAAGTTTCATTTCCTGTAAGTTCAAGAACAGGAGTCATAAGCCACTCTGAGTTTCTGTAAGCCTCATTTGTGCTTGTTGAACTTGTATAACCATTAATGTAGGCATCACCTGAGGATTGCTTTGCTATGTATGTAGAGTTTGATGCCTTGGCTGACATATTCAACCAGCAAAGAGGTGCAGGGTGAAATGCTGTATCTGTCATCGGATTGTAATCCCAAACATTATTAAACGTCTCTACCCAAGGGAAAGTGCTTATAACGTCACAGCCTGTTACAAAAGAACCACTCATCCATGAAGATTCATTGACAGGACATATCGATTTGATTCTGACATTGTAGTAAGAAGATGGCAAAAGTCCCGAAAGAGTTACAGAGGTTGAAGATGTAATTTCAGTTATCACGTTTTCAGAATCCCAAGTTTCAGATTGCAACTTGCATTGTACCTCAAAGTTATTGTTGTCACTTGTCCAAGATATAGCAGCTTCATCAGTTAGGATATCGGATATTGTAATTCCTGAAACAGGATAACAATAATCGTCACTGATAGGAGAAAATACTATTCTGATGTTTACTCTGTGATCGTTGGTTCTTGCAATAGGGGTGGTCAAGTCAGGTGAAGAAGTATCCCAACATTTGTTCCATGCTTTGTTTGCTCCTGATGCCCCGAACATATTTACAGAGCAACCACCGCTTGAAGTACATCCTTCTCCTTCAAAGTAGATGTACAAACTTCCTAATCCACTATAAGAGAATGGAGACTGCAAAGTGATAGTGTGCCATGAATTTGCAGTTACATTTTCCGGTCCGTTGGAATCATAAACCAAAATCGCACCATCTGCCAATGTAGAGATAGTCATACTACTCGGTAATGTAGTATCGGCGACTTCTTTCATATAAACACGAACTTGTCTTCCGGATCCCGCCGTTACCGAACCTATTTCCATGGAAAGGCTTTCAATAATTCCTCCCATAGGCATATTCATTTCCGATGCAGTGAATAATTGCACCGAACGATGATTTCCCCATAAGCCGGGAATAGGTCCGGAGGTTGTAGTAGTTGTTCCGCTACCGATGCTCACAGAATCCTGCTGAGCCATCGCTTGTGTGAGCAACATGACTGTTGCCAACAACAAAAATAAAACTTTCTTCATAGAGTTAAAATTTAAATTTGTAAAAATTTATTACCAACTTACAAAGATACAAAAACAAATTCAGAATCCAGACTCTTTATTTCATTTTTTTCTTTCTTTTAATAAAGATCATTATCTTTGCAAACAAATTATTCAAACTAAACCTTAATGGATTTACAATAAGTATCGAATCGTGAAAAAGCTCGTTTTATTGATTTTGTGTTATACTTTGAGTACGGCAGTTTTTGTTACAAGAGCTCAAACGAATGGTTGGTCGGTGCATTTCGAGAAAACACAACCTTTGGGTAGCTTTGCAAAATCAGGAAGTTTGCTTGTAGATAATTACATTGGCGAGGGTGGTGCTGCAAAGGGCATAGGAATGGGTGTGAAATACCAACACTCTTTATCCATTCCTGCTACTAAGAAATTCAAACTAATGTTTACAGCGGATATTCTTTATAACGATTTGACAAAAGATATAAAGGATTTGATAGAACGTAATGACAATCCTTTGAATTATTTTCAGACCGAGCCGCCTTCTTATTTCAATATTCCGATTACTGCGGGTGTAAATGTCAATCTTGGTTTGCTCGGCTTTATAAAGTTATATGGAGAAGTCGGATTGGGAGTTAATTTCAGAATGGTGAGCGATATGGAGAAGGTTTTCGTGCTTAACAGAGGGCAATTGGACGAAACAGCTTTCTCGGGCAAGATAAAGTTTGACGATTCTCGAGCTTTTGCTTTCCGATTAGGCGTTGGGCTGTGCTTTTTCAACAGTCTTAGCGTAGGGGTTAATTATTACAACCTCGGCAAAAGCGAATTGACAGGCTCTCTTAGGTCGATTGATGGTGCGAATATTTTGATTGAATCTCTCGAAAGAGAGTATAAGGAATTTTCAAATGGCAAAATCGGAACTTCGATGTTCTTATTGACTGTCGGTTGGCACTTTTAATTGGATTGATTCCAAACTATAAAACGTTTATAGCGAAGTGGTGATTCTTTCATTCTTCGCTATTTTTTTGTGGTATTTGATTTGGCTATCAGCGAAACGAGGTTTTAATTTTCTGAAACGAAGAAAGGAATTTCTAAAATCAAGTTTTAGTGAGTGCGAAACGGCGTTTTAATAAAGCTTTCTTTTCGATTTGAATAATCTGAACTTGTGATTATATGTCGCTTTTCAGGTTTTGAGGTGGGTATTTTCTTGAAAAATGGTATAAAAAACAGCTTTCAAGGGCTTAACTTAGCTATAAAACATAAGCAAATAGGGTATATGAGTGTGTCTTTTCAAGAATTTATCAACCATTTTATCGTATTGATTTACTGAAATATAGAAAAATAGTTGCGTTTTTTCTTCAAAAATATTTGGAGCGTTAGAAAAAAAGGTGTACTTTTGCAATCCCAATTCACGATAAAGCTTTCGAGCTTGAGGAATTGGAGAGATGGGTGAGTGGCTGAAACCAACAGTTTGCTAAACTGTCGTACTCGATTAGGGTACCGGGGGTTCGAATCCCCCTCTCTCCGCAGAAACTTCCGAAATTGAGAATTGGGGAAGAGAGAAACGGGGTATAGCGTAGTCCGGTTATCGCGCCACATTTGGGATGTGGAGGTCGCAGGTTCGAATCCTGCTACCCCGACAAATTGAACCAAAATATTGGTTCTTTTTTTTGGGATTGGTCTAGTAGCTCAGCTGGATAGAGCAACTGCCTTCTAAGCAGTAGGTCTCAGGTTCGAATCCTGACTAGATCACAAA
>JAGBSA010000101.1 GCA_017632095.1 Bacteroidales bacterium
AATACCAAGGAGCGGGAAATGATTTCGTGCTTATAGATAATCGAAAGCAGAAATTAAAAATTGAAATCGACCAAATCCAAAGGCTGTGTCATCGCAATTATGGCATAGGAAGCGATGGTTTAATCGAGTTGGAGAAAAGTTCAACGGCTGATTTCGATATGCAGTTCTTCAATCCCGATGGTTCAAGCGGTATGATGTGCGGCAATGGTGGCAGATGCGTAGTCGCTTTTGCAAACAACTTGAATTTATTCAAAGAAAGATGTGTATTCAATGCCCCTGATGGTTTGCACAAGGCTGAATTGGTTGATGGACAAGTAAGATTGCAGATGATAGATACTGAAAATCCTATAGTGTTTTCCGATGGTATTTATATGAATACAGGAACGTCGCATTTTGTTTGCTTTGTCGATGATGTAGATTCAATAGATGTTGAAACCTTAGGAAGAAAGCTCCGATTCGATGAAAGATTCACCCCCTACAAAGGTACGAATGTGAATTTTGTATCCATAGAAGGTGAGAATGAAATCAAGATTAGAACATACGAAAGGGGAGTTGAGGCTGAGACATTGGCGTGTGGAACGGGTATAACTGCATCTGCGATTGCTTACAGCTTAAATCAAAACCGTCCGAATGGAGAATATGAAATCAAAATCAACTCAAAAGGCGGTAGGTTAAAAGTTTGTTTTACCAAAAACGCAAATAAATTTACTCAAATTTGGTTACAAGGCGGTGCAGACTTTGTTTTTGAGGGTGAAATCGAAATAAGCTAAAATATTTCTTGATTTCAGAAAATTAAAACAAAGATTCGTTCGACTGAAATCAAGAAAGAATTTTCTGAAACAAAGAATCATTTAAGCAAAATAAAGAGTTGCCAAATCAAAATCGTGAATAGGCAAATTGATTTGGCAATTTTTATTTGCTTTTCAAGAATACAATAAATTCGATTGCGAAAGAAATTGTGTAAGACAAGCTTGCAGTTATAGCAGCTCCCATTATACCATAACGAGGTATGAGAGTGAATCCGAGAATCAAGGTTGCGGCCAAACCAATGAAAGATGCAATGGTTGTAGTCTTGAAATTGCCTCTTGCGTAAAGGTATTGTGTGAAATTGCTTGCAGTGCTTAGTAATACGATTCCAAATCCCAACATTCTGATTACATCTCTCACTTCTCCAAATTGGTCTCCGAAAACAAAGCAATAAACATCTGTTGGAATCAAAGCAAAAAACAATACAGCCAAAAGGGTGAATAATCCGTTTATAAGGCTCATTTTCCAAGTTAAACGTTTGCTTTGAGTTTTGTTTTCGTTGTTTGAAAGATGCGAATATTGAACCAAGGCAAGTGAAGTGCCAAACAACATTATCGCTTCGCTGATTGAGATTCCGTTTGAGTAGATTCCAACAAGGCTTTCCCCACAATAAAAACCTATTATGTAGAAAGACAAACGGTAATTCATGCTTTGAGCAATCGAACCGGCTTGTTTGGTTGCTCCAAGCTTGAAAAGAAGTTTTGAAAGTGCAAGTTTTTCTTTGGTGTTTTCAGTATTAAGTGTTTTATAATCATCTTTCAAATAATAGATTCCCAAAATTGTAGAAAGCAAATAGGCAACTGCCATACCGATTACGCAATCCGTTACGCTGTCAAAAAGAGAAAAGAGATTCAAAACAAAGATGTAGCCAAGTGAAACAAGTGGATAGATTAGTTTTACGTTGTTTGCCTTCTTTATTTCTTGTTTTCCGAGTAATATGAATTGATTTACCTCACTCAAAGCGGCAAAAACGCCTATCGCTATGCTGACAAAAATATATTCTGTGGCGATTTGGGGAATGCAAACAAATATTAAAGCAGACAAAACAGCCATCGCCAAAATCCAAACAATGGAAACAGATAGCAAACTGCCATTATGCTTGCGCGGAGTGAGGTATATGAGTGTTGAATTGCCAAGAAGGGTAAACAAAAGCAGCAAAAGATATATGTTATAAACGATTAAAGCCTGCTCTCCTTTGCCTTGCGAACCCAAAATCTGACTTACAAGAATTATTGTAAGAAATCCGAGAACCGCACTTGAGAATTTGGTTATCAAAGTATTGATTATATTTCTTAGCATAAAGATTCGGTCTGTGAATTGCAAAGGTAGTTATTTTTAATGATAAATTCGTACTTTTGCAATCAAGGTTTAGTTTTACAGATATGGCAATTAAAGCATTTTTATTTGATTTTGACGGCGTGATAGTTGATACGGAACACTATTATACTGAGTTTTGGGCAGAACAAGGTAAGATATATTTCCCTGAGTTGAAGGATTTCGCATTGATAATAAAGGGGCGAAGTCTCAAAACCATATATGACGAATATTTTGTCAATATGCCGCAAGCTAAAATCGACATTGAGAAGGCTTTAATCGAACAAGAAAAATCCATGGTCTATAATTACATTGACGGAGTTGAGAACTTCCTTTCACAAAGTAAAGATTGCGTAAAGGTAGCCTTGGTTACGAGCAGTTCGCAACGTAAGATGGAAAATGTGTATAGGGAATTGCCAGAGATTAAATCAAAGTTTGATGTCATCGTAACGGCAAATGATATTTCTAAAAGCAAGCCTAATCCGGAATGTTACCAAAAAGCAGCTGAGCGACTCGGGCTTTCGGTTGAAGAATGTATTGTTTTTGAAGATTCTATCGCAGGAGTGGTTGCCGGAAAAGAAGCCGGAATGAAAGTAATCGGCTTGGCAACAACTGTTGATAAAGAAACATTGTCGCAATATGCCGATAAGGTTATAGAAAACTTCGTAGGACTTAAACCAAACGATATTTTGACAGAATCATTCCAATAAACACCAAAATCCAATCTTAATTTCGGTTCTTTGTTGTAATTTTGCATTAAATTGAAGTCAGAAATGAAATTAAGCGTTTTTATTCCTTGTTGTGTGGATCAGTTTTCTCCCAAAACGGCTTCAAATCTCATTGGTTTGTTGGAAAGTTTGGGACATGAGGTTCATTATAATGAATCACAGACTTGCTGTGGCAGGTTGCTGTATGATAATGGTAATTGGGACAGTGCAAAATTGCTTGGAGAGAAGTTTATAGATGAGTTTAAGGGTTCTGAATACATTGTGAGTTGTTCAACAGAGTGCGTTGGATATATTAAAAACAACTTTGGTAAACTTTTTTTCAATACAACCAATCACAATTCGTACAAATCGATTCGCGACAGGGTTATGGATATAAGCGAGTTTTTGGTTTCTTTTATGCGAAAAACGGATTTCGGAGTTGAGTTTCCTCACAAGGTAAGTTTGCATTCGAATTGCAGAGGTTTGAATGAATACAATGTAGAGGAAGAAACAAAGCTGCTTTTACAAAATGTAAAAGGCTTGGAACTTACGAACAATAATACGAATCGTTTTTGTTGTGGCTTGGGTGGCACATTCAGCATTCATAATGAACCTGTCAGTACGGCTTTGGCAAAGAAAAAAATCGACGCAATTTTGGCTGAGGGCGCCGAATATGTTGTCAGCAATGATATGTCTTGTTTATTGCATTTGCAATCTTACATTGATAAGCATAAAATCAATTTGAAAACCATACATCTTGTAGATTTACTAATGTATAACAAATAATCATGGAGCAAACTCTTTATCCTTGGGGACACAATCGTCCATTCAATGCTTACTCTAACCACTTTAAGAAAATTTTTGGCACGAGACTGCAAAAGCTAAGCGTAGATGCTGGATTTACTTGTCCGAATCGCGATGGCAGTATTTCGACAGGTGGTTGTACTTTCTGTAATAATGCCGCTTTTAATCCATCATATTGTCAGCGATTCAAAGATATAAGAAAACAAATCGAAGAAGGAATAGAATTTCATGCGTGGAGATATAAACGTGTCAGCAAATACCTTGCATATTTTCAAGCATACTCTAATACCTATGCTGATTTGGATGTGTTGAAAGAAAGATATATGCAGGCCTTATCTCATCCCGATGTTGTGGGAATTGTGATAGGAACTCGTCCTGATTGCATTGACGAAGAGAAATTGGACTATCTGGCTGAGCTTAATAAGGATTATCACGTTATTGTCGAATATGGTATAGAGAGTTGCTACGATCAGACTCTTAAAAGGATAAATCGTGGTCATGATTTTGCTACAACGCGTTATGCAATAGAAGAAACATCGAAGCGAGGTATTACAACAGGAGGACATCTCATACTTGGACTACCGGGAGAAAGCGAAGAAATGATGTTAAACGAAGCTTCGATACTAAGCGAATTAGGTTTGCATAGTTTGAAATTTCATCAGCTTTTGTTGGTTAAAGGAACGGCTATGGTGGAAGACTATGAGAAAAATCCAAATGACTTTAACTTTATGTCCTTTGAAAGATATAGTGATTTTATAATAAGTTTCCTTGAGCGTCTTTCGCCGAATATAGTTATTGAACGCTTTGCCGGAGAGGTTCCTCCAAGGTTTCAGGCCGGTTATAATTGGGATTTGATTCGCAATGAAGAAGTGGTGGCTCGAATAGAACAAAAGATGCTATCTCAAAATACCTATCAAGGACGTTTGTATAAGAAATGAAATTATTGATATGAAGAAGTTGTTTGGTAAAACTTTAAGCGAGTTAAAAGATATTTGCAAAGAATTATCTCTTCCTTCGTTTACAGCCAAGCAAATTGCAGATTGGTTGTATAAAAAAGAGATTTCATCAATAGAAGAAATGACAAACATCTCGTTAAAGAACCGAGATATTTTGTCAGAACATTATTCTTTTGGTCTGATAGCCCCGGTCTCTTGTATGACTTCAAAAGACGGCACAAAGAAATACCTATATCAATACGGGGAGTTTGATTTTGTCGAAGCAGTTCTTATTCCGGACAAAGAGAGAGCAACTTTGTGTATATCGACTCAAGTAGGCTGTAAGATGAATTGCCAATTTTGTGCAACAGCTCGCCAAGGCTTCAAACGTAATCTTGATTGCAACGAAATATTAAACATAATCAGAAGTTTGCCTGAGTATTCCCAATTGACGAATCTTGTTTATATGGGAATGGGAGAGCCGTTGGATAATTTTGAAAACGTGATGAAGAGTATCGAAATACTGACTGCTGATTGGGGATTTGCAATGAGCGGACGCAGAATCACAGTTTCAACTTCGGGATTGTTGCCAAGACTGAGAGAATTCTTAGATAATACAAATGTACATCTTGCTGTAAGTTTACATAATCCAATACCTGAAGAACGCGAATCAATAATGCCGATTGAAAAAGCTTATAAAATACAAGATGTTGTTGAGGTTCTAAAAGATTATGATTGGAGTGGACAAAGGCGATTGACGTTTGAATACATTGTTTTTGAAGGATTAAACAATCAAAAGAGGCACATATTGGAGCTGTTGAGGCTTTTAGATGGACTGAATTGCAGAATCAATCTTATACGTTTTCACACCATTCCAAACACCCCTTATATCTCGGCGACGGAAGAAAGTATGATTAAACTAAGAGACGCATTGAGTTCGAAAGGAATAATATGTACAATACGGGCTTCAAGAGGTGAAGATATACTTGCAGCATGCGGATTATTATCAACAAAAAAGAAATTGGAGAATGTACGATAGAATACCATCATGGATTGTAAACAATCCGATAAAAAGAAGAAACAGTAAAGAGGTTCTTGTAGGCAATATAGGCATTGGTGGATTTAATCCTGTCAGAGTTCAGTCTATGACAAATACAGACACGATGAACACCATGGAAACGGTGAAACAGTGTATCTCTCTTGCCGAAGTGGGGTGTGAACTTGTGAGAATAACCGCTTCAAACGTGCAAGCAGCTGAGAATCTCTACAACATAAAAAACGAACTCGAAAAAAGAAACTATCAAATACCTCTTATCGCAGACATACACTTTAATCCCAAAGCAGCAGAGGTTGCAGCCAAGATTGTAGATAAGGTAAGGATAAATCCGGGAAACTATACCGATAGGAATATTTCAAAATTCGATTATACAGAACAAGAGTATAGAGATGAGTTGTCAAAGATTGCTGATAGGTTACAGCCTTTGATAGAAATATGTAAGGAAAACAAGACAGCAATGCGAATAGGCACTAATCACGGTTCTTTAAGCAAGAGAATAATGAATCGTTATGGAGATACGCCTTATGCAATGGCTGTGTCGGCAATGGAGTTTGTCAGAATATGTCATGGAATGGGATATGACGATTTGGTGCTTTCGATGAAGTCAAGCAACGTTAAGGTTATGAATTACGCAACTCGTATTCTTGCAGCGATGATGCAGGAGGAGGAATTGGCGTATCCGATTCACCTTGGCGTAACAGAGGCTGGTAATGGCACAGATGGACGTATCAAATCGATGTCTGGTATAGGCAGTTTGCTTGCAATAGGAATCGGAGATACGATAAGAGTGTCGCTAACTGAAAAACCGGAAAACGAAATCCCTGTTGCAAGACAAATTGTTGAGGCTTATAAGAATATGCCTTTTGAAAGCAATGGCGAAGAAGTTGCATTAAAAACCGTGTTTTCAAGGCTTGATAGTGCTAATGCAAGTGAGGAAAAATTAAAACTTTGTTTCAGTGAAACGAATCTTGGTTTTAATAAACCAAAACTTGATTCTAGCAAATTGTCTTTTGATTCTATTTTGACAAAATCAAGTAAGGGGAAATCACTTGTTCAAATCACTCAAACAGAGGAAAATATCGATAAGGCAAAATTAGCAGGCGATGTGTCAGCTCTTATAATGGAAGGAGTGGTTGAAAGTGTTGATTTGATGGATAAAGAATTTGAAGCAGACTTACTTCAAGCTACGGGAGAGAAAATCTACAAAGCAGAATTTATTGCTTGCCCTTCATGTGGCAGAACAAAATATGACATTCAGCAAGCCTTGGAAAAGGTTAAGCAAAGTTGCAGTCATTTGAAGGGATTGAAGATTGCCGTCATGGGTTGCATAGTTAATGGTCCCGGAGAGATGGCTGACGCAAACTATGGCTACATTGGAAGTAGAGAAAACAAAGTTCATCTTTACCGAGAAGGCAAATTAGTGCATTCAAACGTTGATGAAAAAGATGCAATCGAACTATTGATTTCTATGATTAAAGAGGACGGAAAATGGCAAGAAGAAAACTAAAAGCGATATTTGGAATTGTATTTTTGATTTGTGTAGTTTGCTTTGCTGTTTATGGTTTTAAGTCCAACAAAAGCAATAAAACAAAAAGCGTTTCTTCAAAATGTGGCTTCACAGTCTTGGAAGCAATGCCCTCAAGCAACGCAAAGCTACGCTTACTCGACCATACATATTATCAAATCGGCTATAGCATACAACATAAACAAGCAGCCTATGTTGCCTATCTTCTGACTGCCGATATGGTTCGCAATAATGATAATGCAAAACGAGGAAGTACCAATTTCAAAAAAGATCCTCTTTTGTCAAAACATTATAGCGTTACGCAGGATTATAAAAACAGCGGATTCGTTCGAGGACATCTATGCCCGTCTAAGGATATGTGTTGGTCGTTTCCTTCAATGAAAGAGACCTTTTATATGTCTAATGTGTCGCCTCAAAGAGAGAGTTTTAACAATGGAATATGGAAGAAATTGGAAAACCAAGTCAGAGAATGGGCTCTTGAAAACGATAGCATTATTGTGATAACCGGACCGGTTCTTTCAACGAAATATGAAACTATAGGCGAGAATCAAGTCAGCGTATGTAAGAAATTCTATAAGTTAGTTATCGATATATCCTATCCAAATCAAAAGATGATTGCCTTTGTTATGGATAACGCAAATCAAAAGGGCAGTGTGTACAAATATAGTTGCACAGTAAAAGATGTAGAGCAAATAACAGACTTGAATTTCTTCCCTTCATTTGCCACAGACCCGATAATAGATTCTTTAGAAAAGACTATAAATATAGAACTTTGGAAATCGGTAAAATAAAACCAAGAATTAATTTTCTAAAATCAAGAAACAGAAAATTCTTTTCAAGAATTAAAAAATTAAAACTTAGACATACTCTTTTCAAACAATTTTTCGTTTTACTGAAACCAAAATACAAAATATGAGAATTTTATATTTATTAAAGAAAAATAGCTCTTACTATACTATTCTTTGCTTAACAATATTGTATGCTTTGTTTTTAAGTGTCAATCCTGTGGGTGATGCCTACTCAAATGCTTATTCGTCATTGTATGCTGAGGATATGCTGAAACCACATCATTTGTTGTATTGTCTTTATGGAAATTTGATACTTAAAATCTTTGGTTTTCTTCATTTGGAGCCAATGATTATTCTTCAATTGTCAAATGCTGTTGTAGCAGGTGGCTGTTTATTGGTTTTAAGACGTATAATAAAGAGAATAAATCCAGACGAGACATTTCTTACTTCCTCAGTATTGTTTTGTGGTGCTTGTTTTGGTTTTATGAGATTCGCAACAGACAATGAGTGTTATATGATTCCACTTCTGTTTAGTTTGCTTACAATTTACTATGTTCAGGTTTTCTTGATTAAAAACACCTTTTCGAGAATATGCAAAGCTGCAATATGTGTGGTTGTTGCCTGTTTATTTCATCAGTTAGCTATATTGGTTTGGCTATGTGTTGCAGGCGTTTTGCTTTTTAGCTGTAATAAAAAGTACACACTTTGTTTCCTTTCGATAAGTCTTGCAATCCCTTTGTTGTATGCCCTTGCTGCTTTTTTGACAACGGGAAACATTTCAGCGCAAGGAGCAATTGAATTTGCATTAACTGATTATCTTTCGGGTAATGCTCAAATGCCACAGTTGAAACAAGTATTGCTTTTGACATTTGTAAGTCTTGTCAGAACCTTTGTTCAAGTGCATGGATATATGTTTGAATTTATCGGTTCAAATCTTGTTATATGTATAATAGTATTTGCTTTTGTTGCTATTTTTGCAGTTTTGGCTGTTATAGCTTTTGTAAAAGACAAACACAGAAGCTTAAAACTGTTTCAAGAAAAGAGGTTTGTGAGAATGCTTTGGGTATTATTGATTCTTACAATCTCATTTGCGGCTTTCTCTAACGGCAATGCCGAATTTATGACGATGATTCCTTTCCTTGTAGTGGTATTACACGCTTATTATTTCAAGTCATGGCGACCTATATTCTTGTCTGCTTTGGCTCTTTTGCTATGGAACATCTGCTTTGCTTTGTATCCGCTTGGACGAATCGAAATGACACCAAATGAAAAGTTAGCTCAATTAGTTCAAGATAACAAAACAGCGGTGTTCGTTCTTAAAGACAAAAATGTAGTTGAAAATATCTGTTTGTACAAATTCGGAAACACAAGCGACCTTACCTTGAAACACGCTCACAAATACACAAAACAAGAATATGAATCCGATAAAGCGTCGGATAAAACAATAATTACAGATGCCATTGGGGGAAAAGAGTCAATCAGTAGGGCAAGTGTTACTCAGAAAGTGAATTTTGCATTTGATGAGGTGAAAAATCCGCTTGTTTTATTGAAATTCTCATCTCCTATGTGCAAAAGAATGGTTTGTAAGTTGTAAATCTAAACAAATCAATTTAACTTTGCAAACTGAAAAAATGAAGAGTTAAAATGGAAGAATTGGTAATTGCCACAAATAATCAGCATAAGGTTGAAGAGATTCGAAGAGCGTTGGGTGATAAAATCAAACTTATAAGTCTTAAAGACTTGGGTTGTAGAGAGGAAATACCAGAAGATGGAACTACATTAAAGGAAAACGCTTACCAAAAGGCAAAATACATTTGGGATAAGTACAATAAGAACTGCTTTGCCGACGATACAGGGCTTATGGTTGAGGCTTTGGACGGGGCTCCCGGCGTTTACTCAGCTCGTTATGCAGGAGAATATTGCTCTTTTGACGATAACATAGATTTGTTGTTGGAAAACATGGAGGGGAAGACCAATCGAAATGCGTATTTTGCAACTGTGATATGTTTGATTCAAGATGGAGAGCCGGTTTACTTTGAAGGAAAATGTGAAGGTTGTATTTTGACAGAGCGATATGGCAGAGGAGGATTTGGATACGACCCAATATTCATGCCAAAAGGCTATGGAGAAAGTTTTGCCGAAATAAGCATGGAAGAAAAGAATAAGATATCACATCGAGGCAAAGCAACAGAAA
>JAGBSA010000102.1 GCA_017632095.1 Bacteroidales bacterium
AACGGATTTTTTGATTCTTCGTATCCTTGCCGGTAAATCTAAAAGGAAGCTAATCAATGTAACAACTATACTGAACCAAACTGCATCGATGAACGATGAAACTTCGAATCCATTCACAAAGTGTGAGGTTAGAAGTACTATAAAGGCGTTTATGATAAGTTGAAACAAACCGAAGCTCATCATTATCAAAGGTGCTGAAATCAACATAAGGAGTGGTTTGAGAAAAGCATTGAGAAGACTTATCACCACTGCGGCTATGATTGCTGAAATAGGAGTTTCTACCTTTATGAAGGGAAGTAAGAATGAGGTTATGAAGATTGCCAACGCCATGACAAGGGCTTTTGTCCAGAAACGCCCACTTGATGGTGATGGATTCTCTCCTCCGAGATTTATTTTTAAGACTTTCATTATTTATGCTTTATTTCGTTATGCAAAGTTACTAAATTATTTGCTTGCATCAAAATAAAAAACAAACGATACTTTGAAAAACAAAGCCATTATTTCTTTTGCCATTGTGTGTTTCAAAGTATCGTTAAATCGTATTTTGGATTCTATAGAACTTTTTCGAGAATCAATCTTGTCTTTTCAGGTGTTACTATTCCATGTTCGCCAACTGCCCAACCTCTATCGGTGAATCGTTGTACGATTGTGTCAATCACATCATTACCAATTCCATATTCGCTTAAACGAGTCTTCTTTCCAATAGAACGGAAGAAGTTTTCGGTGCGTTCGATAGCCTCATCGATAGCTTGTTCTTCGTTTTCGATTGTTATGTTCCAAACTCTGCGTGCATATTGTAACAATTTGCCATGTTTTTCTTTTCGCATTACCGACATAACTCCAGGATGTACTATAGCGAGAGTTTCTCCGTGGTCAAGACCACAAAGAGCTGTCAATTCATGTCCAATCATGTGTGTTGCCCAATCTTCATCTACGCCCATAGATATAAAACCGTTCAATCCCATTGTTGCAGTCAGCATGAAGTTTGCACAACTTTCGTATGACGGATTAGGCTTTAGGAGTTTAGGAGCTTCTTCTATCAAGGTTAGAAGTAAGCCTTCAGCCCAACGATCCATTACTTTGGTATCCAAACACGTTGTAAGATATTGTTCCAATGTGTGTGCGTAAATATCGACTATTCCATTTGATATTTGCTTTTCTGGTAAGCTTAGAACGACTGTTGGATCCAATATAGAGAATTTAGGAAAGCCTGCAGGATTGTGAAAAGAGAATTTCTCACATCTGTCTCTTCGAGAAATAACTCCTCCATTATTCATCTCTGAAGCGGTTGCAGGTAATGTTAAAACGGTGGCAAAATCTATTGGAATAGGCAAATTCTTAGCCTTTTTCCTTAGAATGTCCCAAGCATCTTCTCCTTCGAATTTTGCAGCTGTTGCAATGAATTTTGTGCCATCAATAATTGAGCCTCCGCCAACGGCAAGTATGAAGTCAATGTTTTGAGTCTTACAAATATCTACTGCTTTCATCAAAGTAGAATAGTCAGGGTTTGCTTCAATTCCTGAAAACTCTACAATATCATAGCCTTCTAAGGCCTGCATTACTTGTTCGTAAACACCGTTTCTTTTTATTGAGCCTCCGCCATAGGTCATCAATATCTTCTTGTCTTTATCTATCAATTTGGATAGGCGTTTGATTTCTCCTTTTCCAAATATCAATTTGGTGGGATTTTGAAATACAAAATTATTCATAGCTTATAATTTTTAGAAAATAAGTTTAAGTGTAAAACGTTTGTCGTTTGCTTAAATTGTTTCTTTGTTTCAAAAAAATAAAACGAAGAATCAATTTTCTGAAACTTCGTTTTAATTTTCTAAAACCAAGAAAGGATTTTACTGGAACTTCGTTTTATTTTGCTTAAAGTTAAAATGCTGTAATTTATTTGTTTAGATAGAATTCCAATCTGTTGTTTCCTATGTTTTCTATCTTTGTTGGAGCAACCGGAATCTTAGGAGCGTTTATGCCTTTGTTGAAAGTGGTTTCGCCAACTATTACATAGGCTTCGTCCCATAGGTTTTCTTTAATCAGCATCTCGATTGTCTTTTTTCCACCCTCAACAACAACGGAACAAACTCTGTTTTCATACAAGTGTTTCATTATTTGGGGGAGGGGATTGCTGCTGTTGTCTATCTTAATAAAGGTGTTTCTACCTTCTTGTGAAGATTTGATGTGATTAAATATGAAGGTGTCTTGTGTATTGTCTAATATATTGCTTTCTTTCGGCAAGCTAAGATTGCGATCGAAGACAACGCGTTTGGGATTCCTGCCTGTGTAGTGTCTGACGTTTAATTGGGGATTGTCGTTTAGGACTGCGTTGTATCCAACCATTATTGCGTCTTCTTCGGGTCTTTGTTTATGAACCCAAACTTTCATTGCATCGGTGCTA
>JAGBSA010000103.1 GCA_017632095.1 Bacteroidales bacterium
AAGTTGTAAAGAACTATCCTGTATTGGCATTAACCGAAAACACAAGCCAACATACCGATAATGAAGAAAAGATTGCTTGTTATGTAGGAGGACTTACAGATGTTAGAGGTGTGAAAGAGATGATTCTTTCTTGCAAAAAAGCGGGCGTAAAATTACTTTTGGCAGGCGAATTTGATAATAACGAATTCTTCAATCAAACAAAAGCAATGCCCGAATGGGAAAACGTAGAATTTGTTGGCTACATACCAACGGCAGAAGTAGGAGAACGCATCTACAAACGAGCATCTATTGGACTGGTACTGCTACACAAAGCACCAAATCACACACATTCCATACCTATAAAGCAGTTTGAATACATGCAGGCGGGGCTTCCTGTGATTGCAAGCAGGGAAGTGTTGTTTTGTAAGCAAGTTACCGAAGAAGAAAACTGCGGATTGGTTGTAGATCCTTTGAATATAGATGAAGTAGCTCAAGCAATCAGAACCATAACATCCGATTCAGAACTCGCAAAACAAATGTCGGCAAACGCAATCAAAGCATCTGCCGACAAATATAATTGGTCAAGTCAAGAGAAACTTCTAATCGATTTCTATAAAAGACTTATCGATTAGTCCTCTTTCTTGTATTCCTTATACTCTTCGTTAAGTCCTTTTATTATCTCTTCGGTTATATCCATTCCTTCATCGATATATAGTACCGGAGAGCTAATATAAGACTTTGCAAATATCACATCAAAGTTTTGATGTTTCTTATTGTAATCCTTAATGAAAGCATAGACTGCGTCAAGTAACTTCTTGTTGTCGTTAATCTGTCTTTCCTGCAACTGAGCCATCAATTGAGGTTGCAATTGTTGCAATTCGTTACCTCGTCTCTGCAATTCCTTTTCCTTATCCTTTTGTTGAGTCAAAGTAAGATTTGCTCCGTTCTTCAGATAGTCCGCATAATCAGCCTCAAATTTCTTTTGCTTAGCGGCAAAGTCACTTTCAACCTTTTGTTGATAAGCCTTAAGGCTTTCTTCCATATCCTTAGCCATATCATACTTGGCTAAAACGCTGTCAGTATCTATATATGCTATCTTCAAACCTCCATTTGTAAGGCTTTTGTTTTGCTTCGAACTCTTGGCAACAGCTTTCACATCTTCTTTTTCCTCGTTTCCGTCGCAGAAAACAACGCACATCAAAACCAAAGAGCAAATCAGCGACAGACAACAGCCAATCCACAACGCCACATTTGAGTTTCCTTTTTTCTTTTCGGGAATCATTTCGTTCATTTCATTCTTTATCTCTTCCATATCAATATGATTTTTATTTGAAACAATGCAAAATTACAACAAAGAAACGAAACAAGGCAATATTTATTTCAATCAATATCGTCAAAAAGCGTATCAATCCTTTGTTTTCAAATAAGGCAAGAGTTTCTCGAATTCCTCTTGGCTTAAAATGTGAATTCCCCTCACCTCTTCCACGCTTTGAAAATCCCTACCATAACTTTTACGAAAACGAATCAAGGCCTTGGCAAGCTGAAAGTCGATATAAGGGTGATTTGTAAGGTATTTCACATCGTCGGAATTGATGTTCACTTTATGTATTTTGTTTTCCGACACCTTGAAATGCGGTTTTATCATCTCGAAAACCTCATCATCTATTCCGTAAACTTCCCTTAGCTGCTCCACAGAGACATATCCGCCAAGCCGTTTGCCGTATTTGTAAATTCTTGCAGCCCTTACCTTTCCTATACCTTTGATTTGCTGCAAGTCAAGGGTATCACAATTGTTCAAATCCAAGACTAAGCTCTCCCTTTCCTCCTTTGACTTTGGTGAAACTTTGATTGGAGAAATTCTTTCTTCGTTTTGGTTTTCTGAAACTTGATTTTGATTTTCTAAAACTTCGTTTCGCTGAGCCAAATCTTCGTTTGAATTTTGCGAATCAAAAACAAGATATGGAGAAACCAAATTAAACAACTCTCCCCTCATACAATAAATCTCAGCAAACTGAGCTTTATCCTTAAAAGTTCCTATCTTATTTCTGTAATTCAAGATGTTATTCGCCTGTTTCTTACTCAAACCGAAGGAAATCAAGTCTTCGTAAGTAACACTGTTAGGATTAAAGTGGCGGAAATTGTATTTTTTCTCAGCCTTTTTTGATTTTGTTTCCCTAAATGTTTGATTAGTCGTTGTTGAAAGAGTTTCTGACTTCTCCTTATGCTCATCGACAAATGCAAAGCGGTCTTTCACAAAGAAGAAAATAACACTGAAACCAAGTGCAATACCGATTAGAAAAAATATAACCGCCTTATGACGTGAGCAAATATAAGGAAACCTCATCATATTTTAGAATCAAACAATCTAGACACAGCTATGCGTATCTCCTCTCCATACAATTGACGCATTATAACTTTGCCTTCTTTATCTGCAATAATGTTCATAGGAATGTAATCGAAGGCATAGCGGCTTGTAATCTCTTGTCCGTCGCCTATAAGCGAAAGCCATGGCAACGGATTCTCCTTTGTAAATTCATACCACATTGCAGGGTTGGTGTCAATCGAAATGCTGACAATCTCCAATCCCTTTTTGTTATATTTTTTGTACAATTCCTTCAACAAAGGTATCTCTTCCCTGCACGGAGTGCACCAAGAAGCCCAAAAACACACCAATACATATTCGTGAGGTTTGATATCTCTTTCGGTAAATGTCTTTTCGTTTATATCCAAAGCCGTAAAAGACAAAACAGAAGAACTTAGGGATTTCTTCTTACGCTCTTTCACCACATTACAAAGGAAATTTGCCCATTTGTTTTCGTAGTTTACGTCTAAACAAAGCTTGTCGCAATATTCCGTAATCGGATTTTCGTCTCTTATATCGCCATGCAACAGCTGTCCGATGAGAAGCATGTATGCCGAACCAGACTCCGGATACTTTGTAAGCAAGTCATTGTACAACAAAGCCTGCTTTGCCATTATAACCTTCTTCTCTTGAACATTGCTTTTTTGCAATAACATTTCTTCAAAGCCGGTAATCTTACCTAAAAACTCTGAGAAATCTTCTGCATACTCGTTTCCTGAATAATTAATTTTCAAATAATTAGTCTCTTTATTCAATAACTTAGTCACCTCTTTTACACTCACATGGGTTCGTTTTCCCTTTTCAAGCGGCAGAAGTATATTTTCGACAACCTTACCTTCCTTAGTACGAATCAAAATCGAACAATCGGTATAGTTATTCTTGAATTGCAAAGAGTCAAAAGCTACTTCAAATTTGCCATTGTCAAATTCTGTGAATACCAAAGTGTCTTGCTGCCCTGCCTCAATTTGTTCCGGATCAGGATTCACAACAATAATCGTTCCGCTTGTCAATTCGGGAATTTCCAAAACAAAAGATGTCTTATTAGTACACGATGCTAACAATAGGCATACTGCCATCAAAAAATACAATGCTCTTTTCATAATCATTTCTCTTTGAACCGGCAAAGATACGAAAAGAAACCGAAAACAGAAAAACCCTTTGGCTCTAAGAGCTCTTAGGTTCACAATGCCAAAATCTACACAGACCACATCTTAATCCTTATTAAGACACCTTAAAAACTACTATCAAGATTTTTCTATAGTTTGATAATCGGATTATCACGCCTTGATAGTACTATTATCTCTTGATGATAATACCATTATCACGCCTTGATAATTGAATTATCACATTGTGATAATCCGATTATCAAGATGAAAATAAATCCTGATAGTAACAAAAACATTCCTTTTAACAAGAAATACCGAAGATTGATTCGCCGAACTTAGCAATCTTATTGTCTTTTTTACTTGGGCAAAGGAGGGTTTGACAAGTTGAATTTAAGATAAGCCCATCTTAAAACGATGAAAGAAGGAAAATGAAATAGGGGTTGGGGAAAAATAAAACGAAGATTCAGAAAACTGAACCTTCGTTTTATAATATTGAAAGCTTGTTTCAAAAAATCTAATTCAAATTAGATCAATTCTGCTAATTTTTCTGCTAAATCGCAAACTCTGTTTGAGTATCCGTTTTCGTTGTCATACCAAGATACTACTTTAACAAAGTTTCCGTCCATCACCATTGTAAGTTTTGAATCGAAGATTGATGAGTGTGGATTGCCAAGTATGTCGCAGCTTACGATAGGATCTTCAACGTATTCTAAGATTCCTTTCATTGGTCCTTCTGCTGCTTCTTTTATTGCTGCATTTACTTCTTCTGCTGTTACGTTCTTTTCCAATTCAACTGTCAAATCAACTACTGAACCATCAGGAGTTGGAACTCTCATTGACAATCCGTGCAATTTACCTGCTAATTCTGGGATTACTAAACCTACAGCCTTAGCTGCACCTGTTGAAGTTGGTATTATTGAACATGCAGCTGCTCTTGCTCTTCTCAAATCTTTGTGTGGCAAGTCCAAAATATTTTGGTCGTTAGTGTAAGAGTGAACTGTGTTCATCAATCCTCTCTTAATACCAAATTTGTCATTCAATACTTTTGCTACAGGAGCTAAACAGTTTGTTGTACAAGAAGCGTTTGATACACATGTCATATCTTTTGTCAATACGCTGTCATTTACTCCTAATACTACTGTTGCATCTACATCTTCTGCCTTATCTGCTGGAACAGTTAAAATAACTTTTTTAGCACCTGCCTTTATGTGCTTAGTCATTTTTTCTTTTGTTTTGAAGATTCCTGTAGATTCTATTACAATGTCTATTCCTAGTTCTCCCCAAGGAAGTTGTTCTGGGTCTCTTTCAGAGTAAACTCTGATTCTTTTTCCGTTTACAACTAAGTATTCTCCATCTGCTTTTACTTCTCCGTCAAAACGACCATGTACTGAATCGTATTTCAACAAATAAGCAAGGGTTGCTGCATCTGTCAAATCGTTGATTGCAACTACCTCAACATTGGTTTTCTTTTGGATATTTCTAAAAGAAACTCTCCCGATACGGCCAAAACCGTTTATAGCGACTTTTACCATAAGTGTTATATTTTTTAATTATTATGCTGTAATGTTTTTGCAAAGGTAACGTTTTATTTTTAAGTAGCAAGATTTATTCGGAGAAAATAGTTTTTTCAATCTCTTCCCAAAGCGCATTATACAACATATCCCCTTGCAAATAGTATCCGTTTACTGTTAAGTGAACTTTGTCGGCTTGCATCAGCTTTTGCTGCTGCCATTTAGTCGATACACCTTCTCCTCCCATTATTTCATACCAATCCCATACTGCACAGTTGGTTTGTTTTGCTATTTCATTTATTATGTTTCTTGCTTGTAGCATTCGATTGTTTATGTATTTTCTTTTATACCAACAATCAGATGGAGTAGTTAGAAGTATTGGCACTTCGGGTAATTGTTCCCTTATACTGTTTATAAGTTTCGTCATATTGTTTCCAAAAGTTTCCACTCCGCTTTGCTCATAGCAGTCATTGGTTCCAAGACTTATTATTATTAAGTCCAAGTTTAAGCTTCCTAATATTTGATTTTGAAAAATTCTTTCGTAGTTTCGTGCTTCTGCAGAATTGACTCCTGTTGCGTTATACACTACTCCTGCATCGCCATTATCGAAATAAAATCCATAGACATATAACGTATCTGTGGTGGTTTTGTTTATGGTAATATTTATTTTGTCGGTATGTTTGTTTAATTCAAATATTGTATAACCTCTTTCGTCATATCGTTTGCTGTAATTATGATTCTCAATACTGATATTATCCCTATCTTGCAATGGGGAGTGATAAACCCTTACTCTATTGAAGTCGTATTTGATTGGATTGCGAAAATTTATTTCTATTTCTATATTTGCAACAGAGTCTGTGGTGCTTATGGTATTTGCAAATATGGTATTGTGATTAAAATCCTTTGATAAGATATTATGATGTTGCCATTGTGGACCGTAAGTTATTTTGTAGCTATCTGGACAGCCCTTTTTGTAGGGGCATATCATGCCTCTTGAACCTTGTAATCCCGGAAGAATCGTTTGAAAGTTAGCTCTTGTGCGGCCTGTAAAGAAATCAGCTTGTAGATGTGAATCTCCTAAATGAAGAATCCTCACTTGCCCTTTTCCTTTCTTTATAGGAGATTGGAATTTCTTGTAAAAACGTTCGAAATAACTATTTGCCTTACCGTAGTATTCTATTTTATTTTCTTGATAGTTTATAAACGAATAGCGTGGCAGTTCTTTAGTTTGTGCTAATGTTGTAAGAACGGTCAGTATGAATAACACAAAGAAAAGAAACTTAGATTTGCACATTACATGTTTGCAGTTATTTCTCTAAACTTTTTCTCTAAGTTGCCTCCTTCTGAAAGTTGAACAGTATCATCGTCAGCCACCAAGCGACCATTGTTTATTATTATAACTCTTGTACACATGGCTTCTACCTCTTGCATTATGTGTGTGGACAAAAGAACTGTTTTTGTCTGCCCTATTTGCTTTATAAGATTTCTTACTTCAACTAATTGATTGGGATCTAATCCTGTTGTTGGCTCATCTAAAATCAATACAGCGGGGTCGTGAATTAGGGCTTGTGCTATTCCAACACGTTGTTTGTATCCTTTACTTAATGCTCCGATTTTTTTGTTAGCCTCTTTTGTCAATCCTGTCAGCTCGATGATTTCTTCAACTCGTGCTTTCCTTTTTTTCTTCTCTATCTTATGTATGCCTGCTACGAAAAGTAGAAACTCTCTTACATACATATCGTAGTATAATGGATTTTGTTCCGAAAGATAACCTATCGTACGTTTTATTTCCATTGGATTGTCAAAAATATTGAATCCACAAACTTCTGCATCGCCTGATGTTGGAGGTATGAAGCAAGTCAATATTTTCATCATTGTAGACTTTCCTGCACCGTTTGGTCCAAGCAAACCTACAATTTCACCTTCTCCTATAGAAAGAGAGACATTGTCCAAAGCTTTCTGATTTCCATATACCTTAGTAAGGTTCTTGATTGTTATCGACATATCCAATTAGAATTTCAAAATGCGAAATTACACAAAAAAAACGTACATTTGCAGAAAGTTATAGAGAAAATTATGAGAATAACGGCTAAAAAGGATTCAAATCTTTTGAATCTGCTTGTTGATTTCTTTCAAGGGACTTCAACAACTAAACTTAAAAAAATGATAATGTACGGCTGTATTAGCTACAATGGTGCTGTGGTTAAAAGCTTAGAAATGATTATCAAAAAGGGTGAGTTTGTCGAATACAAGAAATACACCGGTGGTGCTAAGATTGCAAAACAAAAAACAGACCTTCCTGTAATTTATGAGGACAGAAACCTAATTGTAATCAATAAGTCTTGTGGTGTAAAGTTTATTTCTAATGTTTCTTACAAAGGACAAACTATTTGTAGTATTGTTAAATCGTATCTGAAACGTAAATACAATAATCAAGAAACCGTTTTTCCTATTTGCAGAGTTGAAGATGCAGAGTCTGGATTATGTGTTTTGGCAAGAGATAAGAGAAGTGCAGATTTTTTGTCGAAAAATTGGCATACTACTGAGAAACGTTATTTGGCTATAGTGCAAAATGATTTGAGTCAAACAAGTGCTAAGTTCAATAATCACCCTTTGCAAAGTATTGTAGGTAAAGATGGAGAAGAAATTCCTAGAACTATAAGTTTGCAATACAAGAAAATTGAAGAGTTATGCTTATATAATGAGAAGCTACATTTGTTGGAAGTTATTCAAACAGAAGGTTCTGTAAGCGATTGTAGAGATTTCTTTGCAGAGATTGGAAATCCTATAATAGCAGATCTTGGAAAGAGCGATCTAAAGTACCGTAATAATTTCATGAAACTTTGTTTGACGGAACTAAAACTAAGAAATCCTGAGACCAGACAAAATATTAATTTGGCAATAGAACCACCTAGAGGATTCAAAACAATAAATCTATAAGTATAGCTATATGAAAGATGTTAGAATTGAGGAGATAATTGCGGCTTTGGAAGAGGTTGTTCCTTTATCTTGGCAAGAAGATTTTGATAATGCTGGATTGTTGTGCGGAGATAAGATGGCGATATGCTCAGGTGTATTTGTGTGCTTTGATGTTTGCGATATGGCGATAGAAATGGCAATAAAAAACAAATGCAACCTCATCATATCTCATCACCCTTTGGTTTTTAGAGGCTTAAAGAAATTTACAGGCAATGATAACGTTACTAAGACTTTGTTGAAAGCCTTAAAAAATGACATAGCTGTTTATGCTGCTCATACAAATCTTGATGCTGCTTTTTCTATTGGAGTAAATACTACTTTGGCTGAAAAATTGGGATTAAAAAATGTTAGACCTCTACATAGTGATTCAAGAAATGAACAAGGCTATTTTGGAATTGGTGGCATTGGAGAATTGGAACAAGAAACTGATTACAAAGATTTTCTACTCAATGTGAAAAAGAGTTTGAACGTAAATAATATTAAATTCGTTGAGGGGGAGAAACAAAAAATCAAAACCGTAGCTTTTTGCGGAGGAAGCGGTTCTGAATTTGTTGAAAAGGCAATAGAATTAAATGCGGATTGCTATCTGACCGGGGATATAAAATATCATCAGTTTTTAGATTGCGAAGGACGAATTTTATTGGCTGATATAGGACATTTTGAAAGCGAATCATTTATAATAGATCAACTAATTAGTTTATTGTCAGAAAAATTTTGTAATTTTGTACGCTTATTTAGGTCAGAAATACCTAACAAGGTGAAGGATATTTAATAAATACATATATACAAATGGCAAAGAAAGTAAAAGAAGCAGAGGCTCCAAAACCAGTTTTCAAAAATGAAGAAGCGGATTTGGCAGTAGAGAAGCGATTAATTGCTCTTTACAGATTGCAACAGATTGATTCGGAGATTGATAAAATAAGAATCATCAGAGGAGAATTACCATTGGAAGTTCAGGATTTGGAAGATGAAACAGAAGGATTGAAGACTAGAATAGGTAAGTTCAAAGATGAGATAGGTTTTTGTGAAGATGCAATAGAAGAGAAAAAGCAAAAAATCAAAGAAAGCGATGCCTTAATTGCAAAATATTCTGATCAACAGAATAACGTTCGCAACAATAGAGAATATGAATCTTTAGCTAAGGAAATCGAATTCCAAGAATTAGAAAAGCAACTTTGCGATAAGAAAATCAGAGAGTTCAAAGCAAGCATAGAAAATCATAAGTCTGAAATCGAAAAATACACTCTTATCTATGAAGACAAGATGAAAGACTTAGAGATTAAGAAATCTGAGCTTGACGAAATCATAAAAGAAACCGAAGAAAAGGAAAGAGTGCTAGTTGCAAAGGCTGAAGAGAATGAAAAATTGATAGAAGAAAGATACCTTACAGCCTTCAAACGTATCAGATCAAACGCACGAAATGGTTTAGCAGTTGTTACTGTTGATAGAGATGCTTGTGGCGGTTGCTTCAACAAAATCCCACATCAACGTCAAATGGACATAAGAATGCATAAGAAAATCATCGTTTGCGAATATTGCGGTAGAATATTAGTTGATCAAAGTATAGCAGCAGAGGTAGAAGACGAATTATCATTATAATAATGTACAAATATTTTGCAAACGCCTTTGTTGTTAATGAAGGCAAAGAAGGATATGCGAATATATTAGTAAAAGGTAATCGGATAGAGGCAATCATTAGTGAGCCTCTATCCGATTTGCCTTTAGGAACTGAATATATTGATTGCACAGGACTAACACTTATTCCAGGAGTTATTGATTGCCATGTTCATTTTCGCCAACCCGGCATGGAGTATAAAGCAGACATGGAATCGGAAAGCAAAGCCGCTTTGGCAGGTGGAGTAACCACAGTTTTGGAAATGCCAAACACAAATCCAACTACAACAAGTATTGAGGAATTAGAAAACAAGAATGCGCTCGCACAAGAAAATATGTACTGCAATTATGGTTTCTTTTTGGGCTTAACAAATTCCAATTCTGAGATTGCAAAGAATATTTCACGAGATTTATGTTTTGGATTGAAATTATTTTTAGGCTCTTCAACAGGAAATATGTTGGTTGATAACAAATCAAGTTTAGATGAATTATTCTCTATAACAGATAAAGTAATCTCTGCACACTGCGAAGACGAAGCTATAATCAGAGAGAACCTATCAAAATACAAATCAGAATATGGAGATAACGGCACAGCCATACTACACCCTAAGATAAGAACTTCTGAAGCTTGCTACAAAAGTTCTGCCTTTGCTGTACAAATGGCTGAAAAGAATTCAACACGTCTTCACATTGCACACATATCAACAAAAAAAGAAATCTCATTACTAAAAAGCGGTAAAATAGAATCAAAAAACATAACAGCAGAAGTTTCTCCAATACATCTGTGGTTTTGTTCTGACGATTTCGAACAGTATGGCAATTTGATAAAATGCAATCCGAGCATAAAAACAAAAGAAGACCGAGAAGCACTTAGAGAAGCACTCAGAACAGATAAAATAGATATTATAGCAACAGACCATGCTCCTCACACCAAAGAAGAGAAACAAAAGCCATACTTTGAAGCCCCTTCCGGCATACCTTCAATCCAACATTCTTTACTTATAATGCTTCAATTAGTAAAGCAAAATGTGCTATCATTACCTCAATTAGTTGAAAAAATGTCACACAATCCTGCAATATTATTTGACATAAAAGAGCGTGGATTCCTAAAAAAAGGCTATTTTGCAGACTTTGTATTGATAAATTCCAAAGAAAAAACCACTATAACCAAAGAAAATTTATATTCAAAGTGCAATTGGTCACCATTTGAGGGCGAAACATTTGATTCTAAAATAGTTGCAACATACTTAAACGGTGAAAAAGCCTACGAAAACGGCGTAATTCAACCACAAAAAGCAGCTCTAAAAGTATAAAATCAAAAAAAAGTTACAAAAAAATTTGGTGGGAATAAAAATCTGTCGTATCTTTGCAAACGCAAACGAGAGAGGGAGTATAGCTCAGCTGGTTTAGAGCATCTGCCTTACAAGCAGAGGGTCTTAGGTTCGAATCCTAATACTCCCACAGACAGAAAGAGAAAGCACTTACTTTGATGTGAGTGCTTTTTTTGTACAATAAAGACACGAAATAAAAGATTAGCTAATTCTAAACAATGAATCTTCTAAATTTCTCTCAGGAAAACCCACTACTATTCACACAAGCTCTCTTCTGGATTTTCTTCGCAATAGTCCTACTCTTTTATGCACCGATAAGAAATCGCCTAAAAGCTCGACACATTTACCTTTTCCTATTCAGCTTGTTTTTTTATTACATGTCGAGTGGTCGATTTGTCATCTTATTACTTTTAGTCACACTACTAACATTTCTAATTGGTAAAGCCATCTTTATTTGCAAAACCGACAAATCAAAAAAGTTTTTTGTGGGATTAGGGGTTATATTGAATATATTGTTTCTTGCATACTTCAAATACGCCTATTTCATTGTCGATTTAATAAACACCCACTTTACAACAAACATTAAGGTTATAGATTACATCGCTTTATTTTCCAACAACACCTTTGGAACACAATTTTCAATCGATAAGATAATCCTACCCGTAGGTATATCGTTCTATATCTTCCAAGCAATTTCCTATTTAGTCGATATAAAAAGAGAAAGATTAAACAAACAACCTTCATTCTTAGACTTTGCATTCTACCTTAGCTTTTTCCCACAACTTGTCGCAGGACCAATTGTGCGAGCAAACGAATTCTTACCTCAATTGGAAAAACCATACTCATTAAGCAAAAGAGAATTCTCATGGAGTTTGTTTTTCATCTTAAATGGCTTGATTAAGAAAATCATCATTTCAGACTATATCAGTGTCAATTTTGTAGACAGAGTTTTCGAAATGCCTCAGATGTATTCAGCTTTTGAAAACCTTATGGCAGTATATGGATACGCATTACAGATTTACTGTGATTTCTCCGGCTATACAGACATCGCAATAGCCCTTGCCTTATTACTCGGATTCAGATTGCCATCTAACTTCAATTCACCTTACAAATCACACAACATAACGGACTTTTGGAGACGTTGGCACATAAGTCTGTCTTCTTGGTTAAAGGATTATCTTTACATAAGCTTGGGAGGAAACCGCAAAGGCAAGTTTAGACGTTACATAAACCTATTACTAACCATGCTTATCGGAGGTCTGTGGCATGGAGCCAATCTTCGTTTCGTTATATGGGGAGGTCTGCACGGCATTGCTTTGATTTTCGACAAATTGATACAAAGTTTGACAAACATATTTGAGAAAAAGGCATTCTTTCGTTTCATTTCGGCATTAGTAACATTTCATTTCGTATGTTTTTGTTGGATATTCTTCAGAGCAAACAACTCAGATACGGCATTTATTCTAATCTCCAAGATTTTCTCTCATTATGACCTCGAACTGATTCCTACAATTATAAATTCCTATTGGAAACCTCTGTCCATTATTGTCATAGGATATGCTATCCATTGGCTGAATGATAAAGCGAAAACAGGAATACGAGAAACCTTTATCAAAACTCCTATCGTTTTACAATTACTTGCAGCTGTTTTAACAGCCATATTGCTTTACCAATTCAAAACAGCAGACATACAAGCCTTTATTTATTTCCAATTCTAACAAAGATAGAAGCTTATCATTATTGAATTCAAGAAAATAACTCTTCGTTTCGCTATCACTGAAACGAAGTTTCGATTTTTTCTTTCTTCGTTTTAGAAAATTAAAACGAAGAGTTCACAAAATGAAATAAAGATTCCAATAATGGCTTTCCAATCAAAGAAAATTTGTACCTTCGCATGCTATAATTTATTCGAACCATGAAACTAAAATTCATAAGTATAATTGCATGTCTATTGCTTTGCATCGGCTGCAATTCTCAAAACGAAATCAAGGTATTGAGCCCTCAGGAATTTGCAACAGCGATTGCCACAGATTCAAACGCTATTGTGTTAGATGTAAGACAATTAAAAGAGTTTGAAAGCGGACATTTAGAGAATGCAATTCAACTAAACTTTCTCGACAAGGCTGTTTTCGAAAAAGGAATTAAAGATTTGGATAAATCAAAAACCTATTACCTTTACTGTCGTAGCGGAAGAAGAAGTAATTCCGCCGCTTTAATGATGAAAAAAGAAGGTTTTAAGGTATTTGACCTTAAAGGTGGAATTTTAGCATGGGAAAAAACTGGTCTTCCTATATTGAGGTAGCAAAAGTTTTCTTAAATTTGCAGATTCGGATTAAAAGGATAGAAAAATATGAAAATAACATTTTCTCCTCCATACATAGATGATGACGTTATTTCTTCAGTTGAAGAGTCTTTAAGAAGTGGTTGGATAACTACAGGTCCTAAAGTAAAGGAACTGGAAGAAGAGTTGGAAAGACGATTAGGCGTTGATGCTTGTATTTGCGTTAATTCGTGGACAAGCGGTGCCACTTTGGCTCTCAGATGGTTGGGTGTAAAAGAAGGAGATGAGGTTATAGTACCTGCATATACCTATTGCGCTACTGCAATGGCCGTTATAGACGCTGGAGCTAAGCCTGTAATGGTTGATATTAACGATGAGATGACTTTGGATGTCGAAAAAATGAAGCAAGCCATTACTTCAAAAACCAAAGCCATTATTCCTGTAGATCTAGGTGGGCAACCATGTGCGTATGACAAAATAAGAGAAATCGTAGAGAGCGAAGAAATAAAATCCTTATTTAATCCAGAAAACGAAAATCAAGAAAAGCTTGGACGAATACTCATATTATCGGATTCTGCACACTCTATCGGAGCAAAAATCGGAGGTAAAAACATTGCAAACCTTGTAGATATTTGCGTATTATCTTTTCACGCAGTAAAGAATATCACAAGTGCTGAAGGTGGAGCTATATGTCTAAATCTTGAAACTTTTGATAATAAAGCTCTAAAGGTGTGGTACAAGATGATGACTTTGAATGGCCAAACCAAAGACGCCTTTGCTAAAAATCAAGCAGGAGCTTGGAGATATGATATAGTTGCTCAAGGAATGAAAATCAATATGCCCGACGTCAATGCGGCTATTGCACTTGCTCAGCTAAAGAAATATGACTATCTATTGAGTGAACGAAAAAGAGTTTACGAACTTTATCGTAAATTATTGGGAGAATATCATTGGGCAATCTTACCTCAACAAAATATTCCTTATATACAATCTTCTTATCACTTATTCCCACTGAGAATAAACCCTATTACAGAATCACAAAGAGATGAGTTGATAGCAGAATTGGCAAAGAGAGAGATTGCAACCAATGTACACTACATACCTATGCCTTGTTTGACCTTGTTCAAGCAAGCAGGCTACAAGATAGAAGACTATCCTAAAAGTTGGGATACTTACAAGAGAGAGATAACTCTTCCTCTTTATCCTCAATTAAGCAATTTGCAAGTTGAATATATTGTTCGCAATGTAGTAGATGCTTATTACAAAATAATGGATAAAGACATCAAAGTTATTTAACTCTTGAAAACAAACTTGTCTAACGAAGAACACTCATTGTATGAAAAGGATTTTTGATTTTGTATGTTCATTCTGCGGATTGCTTGTTTTGCTTCCAGTTTTTATATTCATATCCCTATGGGTTGGATTGACAAGCAAAGGAGGTATATTCTACAAGCAGAAACGTGTAGGCAAGAATAACAAAGACTTTAGCTTGTATAAATTTCGAAGCATGGCAGTCGGAGCAGATAAAAAAGGACTCTTGACAGTCGGAGGCAAAGATAGCAGGATTACAAAAGCAGGTTATTATCTTAGAAAATATAAGTTAGACGAATTGCCTCAACTACTTAATGTACTAAAAGGCGATATGAGTTTAGTTGGACCTCGCCCCGAGGTAAGGAAATACGTAGATATGTACACAAAGGAACAAATGAGAGTGCTTAGTGTTCGTCCCGGAATAACAGACCCTGCATCTATAAAATACAGAAACGAAAACGAATTACTATCTCAAGTAGATAATCCAGAGCAATACTATATTGAGAATATAATGCCTGATAAGATTTCTTTGAATCTTCAATATATAGAATCTCGTAGTCTTTTCGGAGATATACGACTTATTTTCAAAACAATATTCTGTTAATTATGAAACTTAAAACCTACACCGCATCAGCTGGAAGTGGGAAAACGTTTCGGCTTACGGTAGAGTATATCAGCAAATTGCTGAAAGACCCATATTCTTATAAGACAACATTGGCTGTAACCTTTACAAACAAAGCCACAAACGAAATGAAGACAAGAATTCTTTCTGTTTTGTGGAGCATAATCTTTAATCCTGAAGAAGTAAAAGATGAAATCAAAGAAATAGAAAAAGAGTTGGGACATAGCTTTTCTCAATCGGAAAAAGACAATGCTAAGAAAGCTCTTGACCTTATCTTACATGATTACCATCATTTTTGGATTGAAACCATCGATAGCTTTTTTCAAAGAGTTCTTCGCAACATGGCGAAAGAGGTTGGTGTGAGTAGCGGATTTGAAATCTTGTTGAACGATGAGGAATATTTGAAACGAGTCATTGAAGAATTGAAAGAAGATGCTGAGGTTAATCCTCAGTTGAAGAAATGCTTGAATGATTTAATCCAAAGCAGAATACAAGAAGGCAAAAAGTGGAATTACGAAACCGATATGCTCGATTTCGTAACACATTCCAAAGAAGATATGATTGCAAATGCCTATTCGCTAAACGATAATCATATTTTAGACGCCATTTCCCAAGAAACAAAAGAGGCTTTTGAAAAGATAGCAGAATTTGAGCAGAGAATAAACGACTATATCAAAGAAGCAAAGAAACTAAGCCAAGAGTATGGGGCACAAAGTGGGGAATACGAAACTAAAAGTCTCCAAAAATTCATATATTCTGCCTTTATAAATGGCTATGATGTCGGAAGGGATTCTGATAGTAAGATTCTGAAAAAATTAAGCAAAGAAACAAAAAAATCTTTCAAAGATATAAGCGAACGATTCGAAGCCTTGAGAGAATGCTTTTCTGATTACTACGGAACGAATTATCAAAAGATAAAAACTTTACATACAATCT